>JAIOPQ010000079.1 GCA_021413825.1 Spirochaetia bacterium
GACTTTTCCCGCCGATCTGCTAGCACGGCCCCGGCCACTCGCCTCGCCTTCCATTTTTTTTGAATCCCTTTTCCCGCCTCCAAAAGAGGAATCCCCCCACGGGGGCGGGCCACGCATGCCCGAGCGAAGGGATTAGTCGCAGGTTTCGATATGGCCGTCTTTCTTGTATTTTACGGAGGCACCGGAAGTGAATTGAATATACTTAACGTCATCAATGCAGATCGTAGAATAGCCAGTGTACCCAGCAATTTTCCGATCGATCAGGCCACAGGCGCCACAAAAGATTACGAGCATTATGATCGAAAACAGTTTAAACTTCATTGTAATTCCCCTAAACTAAATTGAAACCTGGATCAAATTCGTCTCAGGCCCGCGATGAATATGCAAATCCAGCCGGCCATCAAACAGAGCCCTCCAATTGGAGCAACGGCGCCAAAACTGCGCACACCACTAAACACAATCAGATAAAGACTTCCGCTAAAAATCAAAACACCACTCAACCAGAGTACACCCGCTACTTGCAATAGCTTGCCTGGAATCTTGTCCATGAGCAGTACCAGAATAAAGAGAGCCAGGGCGTGAATGAGTTGATAACGGACTGCTGTCTCGAAAATGCCCAGGTCTTTCTCACTTAGAGTTCCACGAAGGACATGTGCGCCGGCAGCACCCAGAACAACTCCCAGGAAACCCAGGAGTCCAGAGGCAGATAGAACCAATCGTTTCATGCCTCAGGCAGCCTCGGGCCCCTGGCGCGTCAAAACAATTCGCGATGACACCAGAGGGCGTTTTTGTTTACTTGGGATCATGCCATCCTTTCGCGTAAGCGACCAAATTAGCCAACTTCCAATTCGCGTGTTACCAGGCGGCGAGCGCGTTTTGTTCGTGAAGAACAATAGCTACATTACAAACATTCAAATCCTGACTGATGTTGGATCCGAGGCCGAGGAATCGGACATCCATGGAATGGCGCACATCCTGGAACACATGTTCTTCAAGGGCTCACAGAAGTATCAGGGCGGTACGGCAATCTCGCGTGCAGCCAACGATATTGGGGGAAAATTAAACGCCTACACTACCTATGATCACACTGTTTTCTATATTAGCGTTTTAAACGACGAGTTCGAGCGCGGATTCGATCTGCTAACAGATATGTACAGGAACCCTCTGTTTCCCCCGGAAGAATTCAAGAAAGAGCTGAATCCAATTCTTTCAGAAATGCGCGAACGCGAAGACGAGCCGGAAGGTTTTCTAATGGAGAAAGCCCTCGCACAATATCTGGGTAAACACTATCATCCTGTAATCGGGACTGCCCCAACCGTCAAAAGCGCAACCGTCGAAAAAATGCATGCCTTCAAGGAACGGTATTATGGCGGATCGAATATTCTAATCACGGTAGTCGGTGGAATTGATGAAGAGCGATTCATGAAAGCAGTTACTGAACGCTTCTCAGACCGTCGAGCAGCAGAAAAGGCCAGTGCGCACACCTACGACTATGCGCCCGGAGAAATCACACTCACTAAGCCAGGAATTTCTGAAGCGCATTTTAATCTTTATTTCCCCGCCCTCGGCCCAACCGATCCTGCGCGTTACAAACAGGATTTGATGAGTTACCTGCTTGGAGGAAATGAATCTGCGCTATTGTTTGAGCGAATTCGCGAAGAGCTTGGGATGTCCTGTTACGGAATCTATTCCTATGCAATGCGCACCATGAACCATTCGATCATAGGAATTTCTTGCGGAATTGCTCCTGAAGAATTGCCCAGGCTGGAGACCGAAGTGGACGGTTGCATCGCGCGTATTTGTGATTCTTTGCTCGAAGAACACCGCCTATCGCGGGCAAGGGCATCGCTTCGCACTTCGATTGCATCGCATGCAGAAACGTCCGGTGGTTTGAATGGCATGATGGGACTTCCAGCTCTTCGCGGTGAAACAACTCATCCCGTGGAACGAGCGCTTGCCGAAATCGAGAAGATCACACTTAACGACGTACTCGAAACTGCACGTGCAACATTCTCTGGAGCTCGTTTTAAAGCCATCCTGCTTCCAGAATAAATAGCATGCGCGTAGATATTTCCAGCGCGCAACGCTTGCTTGAGGAAGGTCACATCGTTGGGATTCCAACTGAAACGGTGTATGGCCTCGCCGCTGATGCGCTCAATCCAGATGCAGTGGTAAAGATTTTTGCAGCCAAAAATCGCCCCGCGTTCAATCCATTGATCTGCCATCTGGCAAGTAAGGAGGCAGTATTTAGGCTGGGGAAAAGCAACCCAAATGCGGAAAGGCTTGCAGAGTTCTGGCCGGGTCCGCTGACACTTCTTTTAAAGCATGAAGGGCGCATACCATCGATCGTAACGTCGGGCTCAGAGTATTGTGCGTTTCGCGTACCCGCTCATTCGATCGCTCTTGAACTTCTTTCACAAACGGGTCCCCTCGCCGCACCCTCTGCGAACAAAAGCGGTCAGGTTAGTCCAGTGCGCGCAGAAATGGTCGAACGAGCCTTCGGAATGGATTTTCCAGTGCTGGATGGGGGACCGTGTGTGATTGGACTGGAATCCACCATCTGTTTGCCCGATGAAAACGGAGTGCGCATCCTCAGAAGCGGTGCCGTTTCTATAGAAGAAATCGTAGCAGCTGGCATACCAGTCATCGACCCTGCAGATAGCCAGGCTATCGTCGCGCCGGGCCAATCACTCAGTCACTATGCACCAACAGTCCCCCTTGTTCTAATCGATCCGATATCCGCTCATGCAACAGACAACTGGAAACCATCAGGCATTTCGGCTTCAAACCGTGCGACGCTCGATTTTGGAAAGGCACTGGACCTCGAAGCAAACCTTCGCCTGAACCTCTCTCCCACGGCGGATTTGCACGAGGCCGCGAGAAACCTCTTTTTTTATTTTGACCTTCCCGGAGCATCGAACATTCGTCTGCTTGTGGCAGGCATTGTTCCAGAGCAAGGAATCGGAAGGGCAATCAATGATCGATTGCGGCGCGCAGCCAACTTCCTTGGAAAAATTGAAAATGGCATCCTGCTGGTCCGGGAACGATCATGAATTATTTTCCTGAGTTTACGCATTTTCTCCGCGAAATGCAAGATCGCCTAACGGATGAACTCAATAGCCTGGAAGAAAATCAAAACTCCAGCATCCGGTTTCAGTCCGACGAGTGGCAAGGCGGCGACTGGCTAAAGGGCGGTGGCCGAAGCTGCGTAATCGAAGACGGCGCGGTACTAGAACGCGGAGGAGTCAATTTCTCTGAGGTATATGGACTGCTGCCCGATGATCTGGCCGAAAAAATGCCGGGTGAAAGTCGTGATTTTCGCGCCGCAGGAATATCGATCGTCCTGCATCCAAGAAATCCGCATGCTCCAACGGTCCATGCAAATTTTAGAATGATCTGTCGCGGAAACCCGGAAGCCCCAGAAAAACTCTGGTTCGGCGGCGGCGGCGATTTGACTCCAATGTATCTGTATGAGGATGATGCGATTTTTTTTCACAAAACCTGGCGCGAAGTATGCGACCTACATTCTGATGTAGCGTCCTACGTTACAATGAAGCGGGACTGCGACGAATACTTCTATTTGCCGCACCGGCGCGAAGCCCGCGGAATTGGCGGAATATTTTACGACTACAGGCAGGACTCTCCGGACAAAATGCTAGCATTCTCAAAGGACGCGGGCAACGCCTTCATTCAAGCCTACATCCCGATTTTACGCAAGCGAAACGCACTACCATGGACAGAAGAAGAACGCGAATTCCAGCTCTGGCGCAGAGGACGTTATGTGGAATTCAACCTTGCATTCGACCGTGGAACACAATTTGGTCTTAAAACTGGCGGACGAATCGAATCAATCCTAATGAGCTTGCCTCCTCTTGTCCGTTATAGATATAACTATTCTCCAAAACCAGGAAGGGAGGCCGACATAATGGCAGTTCTCAAAACGCCGAGGGATTGGATTTGAGAACTATCTTCATTGGAGATGTACATGGCTGCTCAGCTGAATTAAAAAACATGATTCGAACCCTTGACCTTTCCAAAAAGGATCGTGTCATAATGCTTGGTGACCTGATAAATCGAGGACCGGATTCCATTGGGGTTGTGCAATTAGTGCGCGAACATAAGTTCGAGTGCTTGATGGGAAACCATGAGCATGAATATCTGAATCATTACCGTGAGATCCCTGTGTTCAAAAAGTTGCACGATAAGATGCCTGGCAAACTTCACGACTGGATTGCAGAGCGACCACTCTGGATTGAATCCGATACCTTTCTTGCTGTGCACGCCGGTCTCTTTCCAGGGAAGCATCCCTCAGAAACGCCGGAACAAATCGTACTGAATATTCGCACAGTAAGGCCAGAAAATGGATTTGAAAGCGAATTGAGCAATCCGACAAACAAACCTTGGTACGAATACTATACAGGGAAGAAACCTGTGTTTTACGGGCACTGGGCCAGACAGGGACTGACGATTCGACCCCCAACCTACGGACTTGATTCAGGATGCGTCTATGGTCGCGCCCTCTCTGCCTTCATACTTGAGAGCCAGAAATTAGTTCAGATCCCTGCCAAAGAACAATACTATAAAAAACCCATGGATCCAGGTTAATGTTGCGTCCCGGATTGCAAAGGCGCCTGACGTTCCAATACAAGCCATATCAATTCAATGCGGAATCCTTCATCCGTAGACTTCCGCTGATATCTTTGATTTTGATCCTAATGGTTTCTTCCGCCTGCATCCCAAGACCAGAAAAAATCGACACTCGTTGGAAAAGAATTCTAACCACCGAAAAGGGATCAGAAATAATCCAGCTCCGCGCCGAGGGTCTGGTTGATTTACTTGTTTATGCTGGAACGTCTGATAGCCTGACTGATCTTAACCCGGCTAGCGATCTCTTACTTTCACATGGCTGGAATCTAATGGTCCTCAGACCATCGCAGGAAGATGTTAGGGAGGCCGGACCCGGTGGCTCAGACCAATCGAGGCGTGAATTCTTTCGCTTTGCAGAGGCACGCCCTGGATTCAGAAAAAAAGCACTAATCATTTACGGACAGGATCTCGCTGCTGCACTCGATTCGATCAATCCACAACATTGGGCAACTCTGATAGTTCTAAGACCTGATCTGGCTGGCTACCCCAATGCAAAACTACAACTGGCTCTCTCGGAATTGCGCGAGGATCTACCGATTTTGTTTCTGACGTTGCCCAACTTCCCGGGAACTTCCTACCTATTATACGGCATGGTTGGATCCAAGGCAAAAGAGATTCGCAGTGAACCTCTGCTGATTCCGCAAAAACAGACAATCTTCGAAGGTAGAGCCCTTACATTCTTACAATTGCAACGTTATGCGCTTACCTACATCGAATCCCGGCAAACTTTTAAACGCGGATGCAAAGTCTTGCCGGATGGGCCCTGGGTGATTGCCTATGTTAGCGGAGAGCGAGCAGAGGGCTTCTGTCCGTTATTTCTAAAGTCCAGCGGAGACATCTTTCGTGCAATTGGCGTACTTGATTCTGCATCGTGCGATTACGGACTGAATTCCACTCCTATGATTCGGTGTCGCTAAATAGGGACGGCTCCTGTGTTGCCTTTTCTCTAAACCTGAGGCTTCTTGCTTTCTTGCCGCCGCTTGCTTCAAGCTCCGACAGCTTCTCCCGAGCGCGCCTGAGTACGCTGTCCGGAATCCCGGCAAGCTCTGCCACATGAATTCCATACGAACGATCCGCTGCTCCATCTCGAACCTTGCGCAAGAAATGAATCTGCCCATCAATCTCGCGCACTTCCATTGTAAGATTAAACACACCTTCGCGCGAATCAAGTCCGGTAAGCTCATGATAGTGGGTTGCAAACAAAACCAGCGGCCCCTTGCCGCTGGAAAGAGCTTCTACAATGGCCCATGCAATTGAGAGACCGTCGTATGTAGATGTGCCTCGACCTACCTCATCCAGAATCACAAGGGAACGTCCGGTAGCCCGCCTTAAAATCCTGGCCGTCTCAAGCATCTCAACATAGAACGTCGATTCGCCGCGGCTTAAATTATCTGCGGCGCCAATTCGCGTAAATATTCCATCACACAGAGGAAGGATTGCTTTCTTCGCCGGAACAAACGATCCTATCTGCGCGAGTAACTGAATTAGAGCAGTCTGTCGAATGAAAGTCGATTTCCCGGCCATGTTCGGACCGGTAAGGATTGCAAGAGATCGTAACGCGCCAAGCTTCAGGCCATTGGGAACAAAATGCTCTCCCATTTCAAGGTACGCTTCAACAACGGGGTGGCGGCCTTCCTCTATTACAAGTTCACGCGATTCAGGCTTTTCAGGCCTTGCAAGCTGCGGTCTCGTCCAGGAAAATCGCTCCGCAACGTGCGCCAGGGCCAAAGCCACATCAAGCGAAGCCAGTGCCAGCATCAAATTCTTGAGCTTGTCCGCGTTTGAGACAACTAGTTCAGAAAGCCTTTCAAATTCCTCTTTCTCTGCGCGTTCAATTACACTCTCTGCTCCCTGGATCTTCTCCTCGAGAACAGCGAGGCGATCGGTTGAATATCGCTCCGCGCCAAGCAGAGTTTGACGTCGTTTAAAATGCCCTGGAACAGAAGCTACGTAGCTCTTTGTAACTTCAATGTAATAGCCGTGCACCCTATTGTAGCGTATCTTGAGTGGAATTCCAGCTTTTGTCTTTTCCTCTTCTTCATATGCCAGAATCCAGCCGGCCCCTTCCTCGCGTGCACTCCTCGCCTCGTCCAGTTCTGGACGAATTCCCCGTCGTATAAAATCAGCACTGCCCAGAACGGGAGGTGGTTCTTCTAAAACAACGTCGTTTAACGTCTGTTGCAGTTCCTTTAAACTCTCGAGCGCAGAAATTTCCGGCTTCGTGCGCACAAAGCAATGGAATGCATTATCCGGGACGTGTTGTTTAACGCTGTAGTATGCCGAAATCGTAGACCTGACTGCGTTAAAATCCTGAGGCCCTCCACCGCCGCGTGCGAGCCGAGTGAGTATTCGCTCCAGGTCGCGGACTGCCAGGAGTTCTTTTTGGACGTTTGACCGGCCCATGCTCTTCGCGAGTTCTTCCACGGAGGCCTGTCTTGTTTCAATTTCCTTTAAATTGTTTAATGGTTCAAGGACGCATTCGCGCATCAAGCGCCGCCCAGCAGCCGTCTGGCATCGATTCAAAACAGAAAGCAATGTCCGCTCTTCACCACCGCGCGCACTCTGAACCAATTCCAGATTGCGAATCGTTTCTTCATCAAGAGAAAGAACACTGTCGCTCCTGCCTCCAAAAACCGGTGCGGGCAATGGAAACGGACCGGTAGGAAAACTCTGAGCCAGGTAGTGAATTACAAGCCCGCATGCGCCAGGTGCCAGGCTATCTTCGGGGAATCCGAGGGTGCGTGCCTTCATTGAGAAGCGCTGTTCAATTTGCCGCAGTCCTTCTTGTGGCTCTGCCTTCCAGTCTTCGAGTAACATGGGCTGTGGCAGGCCTGGCTGCTTAAGAATATTTCTGAAATCGGCAACGGTCAGAGTTTCAACCGGTGCATTCTTAAATAGAAAATTGCTCAGTTCATCGGCTGCAAGATCAAAAGCGCGAAAATCTCCGGTTGCAACATCTGCTAGAGCCACTCCCACCCTGGGTTTATCAGACGCTTTAGATTCTGGGATAACTGCTATCAAATAAGAATGCGCTGACTCGGGAAGAAGGGAATCTTCGATCACGGTTCCAGGCGAAACCACCCGGGTCACAAGCCTGCGCATTAGCTTTGGGTTGGCTTCATCGATGGCCTGCTCTGCAATCGCAACGCGAAGCCCGGCAGCAATCAGGCGCGCCAAATAACCGTCCATACTATGGTATGGAACACCAGCCATAGGAATTGCGTTTTGTCTTCGCGTTAAAGCCAGATCAAGAATGGGTGCTGCAGTCTTTGCATCCTCAAGGAACATCTCATAAAAATCACCCATCCTAAAAAACAGGATTGAATCCGGATAGCTGCGTTTTAGATCGAGGAATTGCCGCATTACCGGCGTATCGAGCGCTTCTTTTAGTTCAGGGTCCGTCAGGGACGGTTGGCTCATCGGCTCACCTGAACCGATTTAACCAGCCGAACAAAGTCCCGGACTCGACCGATATCTTTTCTTCCTGGGGTTCCGCCGGCTTCAACGCCAGAGCTTACATCCGCGCCCCAGGCTTTCGTGATTCGCAGCCGTTCAATAACGTTAGCCGGCGTTAATCCGCCCGCTAGAATATAGCGTTTCTCCACATGAGAAATCCAGGACGGATCAAGCGTTACACCCGTGCCGCCAGGAACACCAGGAACATAAGAATCCAGAATAACCCAGTCAGCGGGCATGAACGCGGATAAACCTGGATCTGCGATTTTTTCTTTTACTCGAAATGCCGGCATTACGTCCATATAGTCGCGCAGCATCTCGCGCAGTTCCGCAACAACTCCTGGCCCATCTGAAGTTTGCACAAAATCAAGATGTGGAATCTCTTCAACCACTTTGAGAATATGCGGAATTGAATTATTGGCAAAAACGGCTACATGATAGATTTCAGGCCATTGACGCTGGATTGATTCGATCTGCTGGCGGGCAGCTTCAATGGTAATCCTGCGCTTTGAACGCGGCGAAAAAATCCATCCCATGAAATCAGGCCTGCATGCAGCAACCTTTAGAGAATCCTCAAAAAAAAGATTACCGCATATTTTTACAAGCGGACGCGAGGCCGCGACTCGAATCAGCGAACGTGTTTTAGAAAGCATTCCAGCTCCGATTTATGGTTGATTTACAGCGTCTGTCCGGGACAAAAGCTAGTGCGACCTACCCTGCATTTGCAATTGAACTCTGCAATCCTTTCTGTGCTGGGCCGTAGCGATCTGAACCATCTGGACACCCTTTCAGCTGAGGACCGTAGAAAATCAGAAATCGAGTTAGCACGAAGCGTCACAGGGTGCAATCAAGTATTCACCGTGAATCAAGTGCACGGAAATTCTTATGCAGGAATTGATGCGTCTTCCAGGCAGTCCGGCCTTTTCTACGCCGACGCTGACGCGCTCTACACTTCGTTATCTGGCGTGTGCCTTCTGATTCGCACTGCAGATTGCCTGCCGCTATTCTTTGTGGCCGAGAGCAAACAAAATAGCACAGTCGGGATCATTCATGCTGGCTGGCGCGGTATAGTTGCGGGAATTATAGAGCGCATGCTTGAACATTTGAAAGAGACCATTGGGCCAATTGAAAGGTGTACGATTGCTCCTGGCCCCTGTATTTCAGGCAAAAACTACGAAGTAAGCAAAGATGTTGGGCTTCAGTTTTCCAAACGCGTGGCGCGCGGAGAAAAGTTCCTGGTCGACCTTGTGGAAAACGCGATTCCTCAGTGGCAGAATCCGCTGGCTGGAACACAAATTGAATTGATTGATACCCTCGGAGCCTGTACTGTGGATCAGAACGTTCTGTTCTACTCTCACCGCAAGGGAGATGCCGGCAGAAATCTAAATCTAATCTATAAACGCTGACATGCAGGATTCAAACGAAGAACTCGTCGCATACAATCGCAAATTCAAAAAAGCGATTCTGGATGTAATGTTTTCCCTGAGCGATACCTTCTACGTGCACTGTGTTCCAAATCCGCTCTTGCATATTGGCAGCCGGGGACTCCAGGACAGGGAAGAGCGAGAAGGTATAGTACTGGTCTTTGGGCCCTATAGCACCAAGAACCTCAACTGGGATGAAACGGGCATCCACTGCGAAATGCAGTTCAACAAATGGGAACGAGTGCGCATTCCGTTTGAATGTATAGATCGAATGTTTGACAAGAGCGGTCAGGTAAACATGCAATGGGCTACACTGGTTTCAGCTGAAAGTCATAGGGAAGAGCAGCTAACCCAGAATAGTGAACCCGGTGCAACACCTGAGCCAGTGAAGCGGAAAGAAAAGTCACGCGTGATTGAAGTAGACTTCACTAAAAAGAAGAAGTAACTACACTTCGTCGTAGAGGCTGCCAGGTCCCATGCCATTCTCGAATAAATGAGGATAAATCTCTGCCAGGGAGGTAAACATTTCTTCAAACGGGAGATCTGAATAGACGCCCCGGTATCTGGTATATTCCATAAATTTCCGGCCACTCTTATCAAATTCTTGAAACAGGCTATCAGACCTGCCATCAAATTCCATGGGCTCAACTTTAAACTTACGACATAGACCCTTGTCAAATGCAGGAGTGCAGGCTACCCATTCGTTGTTCAAATACAGCTCAGTAAATCCATGCCATGCAAAATTTTCGCTGCGAAGATGTTCGATCAGCCTTGGACTGGAAAGATGATTGCGAACGTCACCAAACCCAAGCCTTGAGGGAACGCCTATTGCTCTGGCGAATGCAGCAAGCAGCATTGCTTTAGGCGTGCAGTACGCATGCTTCTGAGTTAACAGGAAATCAATTGTGCACTTTTCGCGCTCGAGGTGCACCGTGTAAGGATTGTAGCGCCAGCCATCACGAACTTTGTAATACAGGTGCTGCAATTTTTCTGCAACCGATAGACCTTCCGGAAGGTTTTCAATCAACCAGGACTGGACTGCAGGATGCGTAAAGTTTAGGAACTCCGTTGGCTCGATGCATTCTTCGGGCGCGGGAAGAGCTACTTTAAGGCGCGTTTGACTCATCTCATTTCACCGGATGCAAAAAGCTTAGATGATGCGCTGCATGATTCAAATGCAAGATCTTCCACTGCGCATTTGTCAAATCGCCAAAAAAGGCCGATGGATGGAGCTGGGCCTGATTATTCTCAAGTCGATCAAGGAGAACAAGAATTTCCTGAACCGCTTGCGCTTCATCTACGTCGGGAGGATACACGGACGCGGGCGCTGTTGGTCCACCTTCTTTTGTTTCTGCTTTTGTTAGCATTCCTTTCAACAGGAATTTGCCGATTGTAACCCGAATGATCCACGGAAGCATTTTGGGAAAGCCGTCTAACGCCCCTCGTAGATAGAACGAGAGGTGCTTTGTCATCTGGCCTAGACTCCATTGTCCGCCCCGGGCATAGCCTCGACTTAGATTCTGGATATCCTTTGCAATTTCACTGTAGCTGTTAAAATGAAGTTCTCGGCGATTCATTGGGCTCCGTCATGGTCTCGAAAGTACTTTCTTCATGCGCTCGACCAGGGCATCTTTAGTAAAAGGACGCACAACATAGTCTGCTGCACCAGATTCCAGCAAATGCCGGATAACTGCAGGCGTGTTCTCAACTGAAATAAACATAGTGCGCGGAAAACGACCAGTATCGCGGAGCTCATGAAACGCTGCGAATCCGTCGAGAACGGGCATAACTATGTCCAGTATCAAAAGGTCAAAATCACCGGGGAGTCGCTTAACGTGATCCACAAGCAGTCGTGCATTTTCAAATGTCTGAACAAAAAAGCCGCGCGAGCTCAGAAATAATTTAATCTCAGAAACTTCGAACTTCTTATCGTCACAGATCGCAATTCTGTACGCACGACCACCCTGCGAAAGACCTTCTGGCTTCATAACCGACGAATGATTTCCTGGGTCATTTCCTGCGTGCTGATGCTCTTTTCACCGTGGCCCACAAGGTCAATTGTGCGAGCTCCAGCAGTAATCGCCTTGCGAACCGCTGATTCTATTTTATCTGCAACACTACCCTTACCAAAAGAATAACGCAGCATCATTGCAGCAGAAAGAATCTGTGCGATTGGATTTGCAATTCCCTTCCCCGCAATATCAGGTGCAGTGCCACCTGCAGGCTCATACAGACCAAAGCCCGCTTTCTCTGAAAGAGACGCACTTGCAAGCATGCCCAGGCTACCGCCGAGCACAGATGCTTCATCGCTTAGAATATCTCCAAACATATTTCCGCAAAGCACAACGTCAAAGCGAGATGGCTTAACAATTAATTGCATGGCCGCGTTATCCACGTACATATGATCCAGTTCTACTTTGACCGGCGCCGTCGCATTGTATTGTTTTTCAAATGCAGTTACCACTTCGCGCCAGAGCACCATGCTTGTTAATACGTTTGCCTTATCAATACTCGTCACTTTTTTCCGACGCTGAATAGCTGCATCGAATGCTACTTTCGCGATTCGTTCGATTTCATAGCGATGATATACCATTGTGTCAAATGCACGCTCGTCTGGACCATTCCCGTCCCGGCCTTTGGGCTGACCAAAATAGACGTCACCCGTAAGCTCGCGAATCACAAGCAAGTCCGTGCCCTCAATTCGCTCAAGCTTCAAGGGAGAGGATGCAGCGAGCTCCGGATACAGGGTTACCGGGCGAAGGTTCGCAAATAGTTTAAAATGTTTACGAAGGGGCAAAAGCGAGGCGCGCTCCGGTTGTTTTTCCGGCGGCAGGTGTTCCCATTTGGGCCCCCCCACCGAGCCAAACAAGATTGCATCAGACGATTCGCATAGACTCAAAGTCGAAGCGGGCAGCGCCTCACCAGTCTGATCAATGGCGGCGCCTCCAACTGGCGCTTCCTTAAAACTAAACGATGAAAAATCATCTCCGAGCGCTGCGGACAAAACGGAAATCGCGCTTGGCATTACTTCTGGGCCTATGCCATCACCGGCAAGAACTGCAATCTGGGACATGCACCAGAGGCGGCAAAAACGGGCCTGGTGTCAAGTGATGTGCGCACAGACAGACGCGATTCTGGTCAAGCCTGCCACATGATCCTACTAAAAGTGGAAATCCAGTCGCATTTCAACGCTGGAGGTTGCAGCAACGGATTGAAGGGATTGAAACGATGGAAGTGAGACGACAGGGCTTGCCACGTATTCCCGGCCCGCGGCAAATGCATGCGTGAGTTGCACCAGGTAGACAATTGACATGATCTCGAAGGAAAGATTATACCGCTCGACGCTGCGTCTGAATCGCTTATTAGAATTAGCATCAACGAAATAAACCAGCGGTAGCCCATTGGGAGCGGCCAGAGCTGCCTTTGAAAAAAGCGATGCTTGCTCGTACGTTCGCTTTGATTCAAGGGCCTGCGTGCGCATCCAGTACGCATTGGCAAACGTAACCGCAAAAATCGATCCGTATATCTTAGCTTCTTTAGTCTTTCCTACGAATTGCATTCCCCAGCCTGGCAACAGCGCCGATCGCCAAACTGGACTCCACTGGCTACGCGATTTTCTGATGCGCTCTTTTTCTGCAAGTTCAGCAGCTTTCCGAGCTTCCTCCTGTTTGCGTTTGGCTTCTATCTCAGCTAATCGCTGCTCTTCTTTTTGTTTCTCAGCACGCTGTTGTTCCTCGATCTCGAGTTTTTTGGTTTCGTCAGCGCGCTCTTCTGCATCTGATTTTTTGCTTTCTTCCTTTGGTTCCGGCTCCATTTGTATTTCCGCATACTGTAGGCGCTGGACGTCGCTCTTCTGGATTAGCATAATCTTGCCATTTTTAACGTGGAATCTTACGTGCGTGCGATCCTGACCTAATATTTGTCCTTCAAGCCTTGAACCATTTCTGAGTAACACTGCATCTGCAAGCAGCGACGAAGCAGGGAGAATAAAGAATAGAACAGAAACACAAATGTACCCAGGAATGAAAATTCGCATTTGAGTCAATCGCGCAGCAGCCAGGTTAGAGAGTCCCGTCCGACTTCATGGTAATTACAAACTCGTCATTGCCACCGCCTCCATAGGCATTCAATGGAGTTTGTCCCTGAATCGTCCCTATGTTTGCTGTGGCACTGCCCGCGATTACTATTTCTCCACTGGATGTTTGCGCCATCGCGTTTGCCAGCTCCGCACCCGCTCCGCCAAGGAACGTGTACCAGGAGATAGATCCAAGCGAATTGAGTTTCGCAATCATATAGTCATTGCTCGCCACGTAAGGGTTCAGCGGAGTTTTGCCCTGCATACTTGCAATATTTGCCGGGGAGTATCCGCCAACCAGGAATCCACCGTCGGTTGCCTCGCAGACGGATGTAGCCTGATCGTTTGCCCCGGATCCAAGGAAGGTATACCAGTCTAACGAACCAGACGAATTCAATTTTCCTACAAGGTAATCGTTTGTTCCGGCGTACGCGTTGATTGGCGTCTTACCTTGCATAGTTGGAATGTTTGCCGATGCCTGGCCCGTGAATATAAAGCCGCTGTCTGATGTGCGCACAATCGAGTAGGCAATGTCAAGGCTTGAACCACCAAAAAAGGTATACCATTGGAAGGAGCCTTCTGAATTTATTTTGAGAACAATTGCATCTGTGCTCGATACAAATGGATTCAGCGGGGTTAATCCTTGGATCGTCGGAACGTTAAGCGACGCTTGTCCTGAAATCACAATGCCAGAATCCGCTGCCTGTGTTACAGCCAGGGCCTGGTCATTGCCCGCAGCACTTCCAAAGAATGTATACCAGAGCAGATTGCCATTCCCATCAACCTTTGTGGCAAGACCGTCCTGGCCGCCTGAGTAAGGATTGATTGGCGTTTTCCCCTGCATCGTTGGAATATCTGCAGCCGATTGTCCCACAGCAACGACCCCACCGTCAGGTGTGGCGGTAAGTCCAAATATCTGATTATTTCCAGTATCGCCAAGGAATGTGTACCAATCGAGAGCTCCGGTAGAACTCAATTGCACGAGCAGGAAGTCGTTTCCTGCGACGAATGCATTTACTGGCGTTTTTCCACCTGCGGTTGGAATATCCGCATTGCTCTGCGATCCAACTACAAACGATCCGTCAGGTTTCTGTGTTACAGCCACCCCTTGATCATTTCCGGTGCTGCCAATGAACGTATACCATTCCGTTTGGCCCTGCGCGTCCAGCTTCACCACGAACAGATCAATCGATGCGCCGCCGGCATACGGAAATATTGGCGTCTTGCCCTGCAAGGCTGCTACATTGCCTGCGCCTCCAACTACAAGGAAGCCACCGTCCCGCACGGAACAAACTGCTTTTGCTAGATCTGGCACGCCCGCGGCACCCAGGAATGTATAGAAGGAACTGGCATTTCCGGCCCCCCACTGACACGGCAAAGCCGGAAGCGGCGCAGGCGAAGACCCAAGGATGCCAGCAGTCAACAGGCCAGCCGCACTGCAGCTCACGTCGGTAGCGCTACAGACCGCTTTCATGCACGACGGAGTTAGCAATCCAAGGATTATTATAACTACAATATTTCTAATCATGCGAAGCCTATGGAACTAACGTTAGGTATCAATTAATACCGCCGTTCTTCCTGGTTCTGGACAGCCTCGGCAAAATATACAGCTTATTTTTGATTTTTTTGTGGCTTTGCTGGAGCACGGGAACCAGATTGCGAACCGATTACCCGGGACGAACAATGCCAAAATCATATCAGCTATGTTTCTGTTTTCTTATACTCATCGGCTGCAGTGAATGCTGGGCCGCTCCAATCGAATTGGTTCAAAAAATCGACCGCGGCCCCCTTTCGTGCACGGAGATGGTAGAACGCAGACGCGTAAACAATTACTGGTGGGAACTTTTCGCTCGTGGCAAACCCTTCCTTCCACAGGGGCGAGACACAAACAAGGTAGGCGCCTGCAAGATAAGCCTTCAGCCCACCGCGGACAGTTTTGTATTTCTCCTTGGTGATTACATCTGGCGGTTTCAAATGATCAACGATACGGCCGTAGCTACGCCAATCCAGGGACCTCCAGGAATGGATTCAATTCAACAATTCAAGACTTCTGTCTGGTCGTGTAACGGTGAATGCCTGCTCTGGCCTGGCCATCTAGTGTTTGTTAAAACAGGAGAAGTGCGAAAGCTTACAATTCCTCCTGAATTAGATATCATGGGTATATCTCCAGATTTGAAAACGGCCGTAGCGGAAGGCAGAAACGATCTGGACTCCGGGATTCTTTCTTTGATGTTGATCGATACCACCACGGGAAAAGCTTCAGAGCGAATTTTGAATCGCAATCAGCACATGTGGTTACTCGATCGCAGAAAGGGCGTTGAAGCTGTGGCACTGCAGTTTAAGTGGCAGCGGCAATCAGGCAAAGATCAACTTACTTATCCAAATTAGTTGATTCGCGCTGTGTTTGATCTTTTTTGTGGCCCGATACGTGCCCTCTAGAAAACCAGGTCAATGAGACCGCGTTATCTGCCCACGTTCAACCGTCATCTGGGTTTGCTTCTTGTTGCCCAATCGCTCGCTGGATCAACGTCAGCGGTTTCTTTTCTTGTGAGCGGTTTTATCGGAACAACGCTCGCACCGGTACGAGCTCTTGCCACTCTTCCAATGTCCACGTTCGTCATCGGCGTTGCAATCTCAAGCACCCTGGCTGCGTGGACCATGTCAAGGATCGGTCGAAAAAAAGGCCATCTGCTTGGCCTTTCAATTGCCGTGGTCGGCAGCGCAATGGCGGGAACCTCGTTATTCTTACACTCGTTCGCAGGATATTCTATATCCTGTTCACTCCTCGGAATTGGAACTGCCTTCACCAATCAGATTCGCTTCACGGCCGCAGAGGCAGCCCCACCGGAAGAAAAGGCACTGGTGCATTCAAGCATTCTGATGTGCGGACTCTTTGCTGCGGTTCTTGGTCCGGGAATAGCTGCACTCGGCAAGAACATGGTGGTAGACCCGAACGACGGCATGCCACTGGACTATATTGGCTCTTACGTCTTGCTCGCTGGTATTCTCATCCTTGCGACAACTGCTCTTTCATTCTTACCACGGTCCTCACGCCTTGTTACGCAAGCCGTCGATAGCGAGAAGAAAGGTCGCCTGATGCGGGTTCTTGCGCGGCCTGAGTTCTGGCTTGCTGGTGCCTCTGGAACGGCATCGTTTGCTGTGATGACGCTTCTCATGTCTGCAACCCCAATGCAAATGACAGAGATTGAGCACTTCAGTCATCACGATGCTATCTTTACGATTCAAAGTCATATCATCGCAATGTTTTTGCCGTCGCTTTTTAGCGGAATATTGATCGCCAGACTCGGTCTTTTCAAATTGATTCTGGCTGGCCTTGTGCTATTTGCTGCCTGTGTTCCTGTTGCATATTTTGCGGGAACGTTACACGGTTACTGGTGGGCACTGGTGTTACTCGGAGTTGGCTGGAATTTTCTCTTTCTGGCCGGATCAACCATGCTATCGCTGTGTTTCTCCGGCAGCGATAGATTTGCCGCTCAGGGCTTGAACGATACGATGGTCTTTGGAACGCAGGCTATTGCAAGTCTTGCTGCTGGCTGGATGCTGTATACATTTGGATGGCAGGCTCTTTCACTCTTCCCAATTCCGTTTTTGGTTCTTGTGCTCGTACTTTCTACACTTCAGCGCGGCAGGCTGGGCGCCGCGCAGGGAAGCCTTCCGTAATCTGCGCGCTTAGAATTCTCTCTAAGAAGCTACGGCCAGCGATTACAATCTACCGGTTCGCGTCTTCAGGAATGGGCTGAACTTAGATTCAAGAAATGCTTTGATTGGGCCAAGGTACACGTCACCCCATGCTTCTTCGTGATGCTGGCGCACTTTTCGGGAGGGAAGATTCGAATGGCGCAGTTCAATGCGCGTACCGCGCTCGATTTCTGTTAGCTGAATTGAGACAAGCGAATCCAGATCACGCTCATGCCAGTGAATTTCGCGCAGCGTAAATGCAATGCGATTGGGATTCTGTACGTCCTTTACAACCCCATGCATGATCCCATCCCAGAGACTCCACTTCCCGCCCGGCCTTGCCTGGAAGCGTGCTGGCCCTCCGCCCCAATCGTCCATCAAGCGAGCTGTTGTCAGGGCTTTGTAAACTTCGCCGATGGGAGCCCGAATCAGCTCTGAGAAGATCAGATCGGGCATGGATTCGCTGCGTAATAGTGCTGACATAATAGTTTCCTATCCAGATAATCGGCGGAAATCCAAAATCTCCGGCACATTTTTTAGACGACGCGCCGGCCGTGAAGTTCAACCGATCCCGGAGAGGTATGCGCTATCCTTTTCAGCAAAGCGATCGGTCATTCCGGAAATATAGTCAGAGACTATACGCTCTTTTCCATCTTCTTC
>JAIOPQ010000080.1 GCA_021413825.1 Spirochaetia bacterium
TGGCAAACGAAACTCGCAGTATGAACATTGCTCTAACCTATTGCATGCGTAAAAACTAGTCTAGTGCAGGGGCGTGGTGTTCGGGAATTTCGCGGACGCGCTGCTTCTTTGCAGTTGAGCGGCTATCTGTTTCGGGCCCCGCAAAAGAGGGATGTCTCCCACCGAATCCCACCCTTCCTTTTTTGCTATTAGGAAAGGCTCGGCTCAAATGAAAGTGAGTGACTGTAGATCAATATGCGATACAATTGAAACATGTCACTTTCTAAAGCCCGAGCGAATAGGAATACTGCGCGCAGATTGGTTGAATCGGCCAAGCATGGTTTTGCCAGGGGAATTGGCTTTAGTGCAGCTGTACTGACCACAAGTCTGTTTGCAGCCGCTGCTGCCATGAACGTATTTTCAGGTGGCCAGACGATCAGCGCATCACAGATAAATCAAAATTTCCTTATCTCAGCACCGGAAGGAGCTGTGGTGGCCTTCAATCTAGCGAACTGTCCTGATGGATGGGCTCCCGCAGACGGGAGCAACGGAACACCTGATCTCCGTGGTAAGTTTGTGCGCGGTCTGAATGATTTTGGAACAGGCGTTCCGGCCAACCCCCTCGAACGGGATCCCGATGCCCGTACTCTGGCAGGCTTTCAGGGGGACGCATTTCAGGGACATACCCACCAGCTTGGCTCCGCTGGCGGCGGAGGATTAGCCTCAACAATCTTCAGAGGATTAGATTCTGGAAGCGGATTAGTATCCTTTTCCGGGCCCATCACCGATGGAAGCAATGGAGCACCGCGCGTTGCAGACGAAACCCGTGGCCGAAACATTGCCCTGATATACTGTCAGCGTAAGAACTAGCTTCAGAAACCCCTTTCGAGGCCCTTGCTTCGACCCAAGGTTGGGTGACGAACTAACTGAGAACAAGCCAGGATTGCATACTCCCGTCCCATAAATTGTTGACATAAGTCCCAGTTCTGACGTTATTGAAGCAAGGATTGGCACTCGGCAGGGGAGAGTGCCAATGAGATTGGCAGGGCAAAGGTATGAGTGATTTAGTGTCTGTTGAACCACAGCCAGATCATAATATGACTCTCAGACAACGCGAGATTCTCAAACTCGTAGTAGCAGGCTATGTCCAGACAGAGCAGCCTATCTCCAGCGCCTATATTACAGAGAATTTCCAGATCGGACTGTCGTCCGCCACTGTGCGTTCCATATTTGCAGACCTGGAAAGCCAGGGGTATCTGTACTCGCCGCATCGAAGTGCAGGTAGGATTCCAACTGAGAAGGGATACCGGCTGTTTGCCCAGGAATTGCCTGAACTCGTGCAATTACCTGACGACGAGCGCAAGCTCATCCAGGAAGAATACCTGAAGCGTGAATTCCAGGTGCATGAAATCCTGTCTGCTACCTGCAAGATTCTAAGTAAACTAACGGACTATGCAGGTGTAGTGCTGGCTCCTGAGCCACAGAAGACTGTGCTCAAGCACATCGAACTGATCGATCTGGGACAGGATGAGATTCTAATCGTACTCGTTACAAGGTCTGGCACTGTATTCAATAAATCGATGTTTGTGGATGATAGGATTCCGCCTGACGTTCTGCATAAGATTTCCCGCTACCTGAACGATGTGTTTAAAGGTTGCGATTTGCTTGAAATCCGCGAAAGGCTCCAGACAGAATCTGAGAACGTGAACGAGATCTTTCAATATTTCCCACTGGTTGCGCGCTCCATTATTCAAAACTTTGGTGCTGTATCCGCCACGGATCAAATTTACACGTCAGGCGTGGAACGTCTCATAGCCCGAGTGGGTGCAGAGCGAGAAGAGAGTCTTCAGGTCCTGGGAAGCCTGTATGAATCAAGCAACGCAATTCGTGGGATTTTTTCCCGTAGCACTCCTATGGAAGATATTCTAATCACAATCGATGGTGATCGAGATGAGCGGCTGGGCGGCCTCAGTGTGGTTACCGCAAGTTATAAGATGGGCGAAACACGAATTGGATCCCTTGGAGTTGTGGGTCCCAACAATATGGACTATGTTAGGGTTGTGAGCATTGTAGAGTACATTCGCAGACTTTTGTCCAGCATGATAACAAGAATGAGCAGTTGAGAAGGGTATGGCAGAAGAAATCAAAGAAAAAGACGGACTTGAAGGTGTGGACGTAGCACCAGGCTCGCTAGAAGTTGAGCCGGAGCAATCCGCAAATACTGGTGATGCAGAGCTTGAACAGGCACGCCATGAAGCGCGGGAGATGCGGGATTCCTGGAACCGTGAGCGCGCAGAATTCTTGAATTTCAAGAAGCGCACGAACGTTGAGATGGGCCGGGCTAGAAGCCATGCAATTAAGGGCTTCGTTTCCGGGCTATTACCGGTTCTGGATAATCTCAATCAGGTTCTAATGATTAAATCCACGGATCCGGCACTTGTTGGATATGTTCAGGGTGTAGAAATGATCCGCGCCGAGTTTTTGGGTGTGCTTGCTCGCGAAAACATTCAGAGCATTCGCCCGCTGGATGAAACATTTGATCCCATGCGCATGGAAGCTATCGCAGTTGAAGAAACGGACACGGTTGATCGCGAGAAGGTGATCGAAGTATATCAGGATGGGTATATCATAACAATTGATGGAAATGTTGAAGTGCTCAGGCCCGCACGAGTTCGCGTTGCCCGGCCGACTAAGAAGAGTGAGCCGGGAACGCAAAATGAAAATAGTTGAAAAAGTTAAGTTTTTGATTATAGTAAGCAAGTAACGTCGTACGTATTAGGAGAAATAAAATGGCTAAAGACAAAATTATTGGCATCGATCTGGGGACGACAAACTCCTGCGTTGCAATTATGGAAGGTGGGGAACCCATCGTAATCCAGAACGCGGAAGGCTCACGCACTACGCCATCCATCGTGGGTTTCGCGGACAAAGAAAACCGTCTGGTGGGTCAGGTTGCAAAAAACCAGGCGATCACAAATCCGGGCAACACAGTTCGGTCAATCAAGCGATTCATGGGACGTCGGTTTTCTGAGGTTCAAGATGAACTAAAAAAGGTCCCTTACAAGGTAATTCGTTCCGGGACAGATGGACTGAAGGTTGAAAGCGATCATGGATCGTTTACTCCACAAGAGATTTCTGCGATCATTCTTCAGAAAATGAAGAAAACAGCAGAAGAATACCTGGGTCATCCGGTTTCACGCGCTGTCATTACAGTGCCAGCATACTTCAATGATGAACAACGTCAGGCGACCAAGGATGCAGGACGTATTGCTGGCCTTGAAGTAGAACGTATCATCAACGAACCAACTGCTGCGGCCCTGGCGTATGGACTCGATAAGAAGAATGCAAACTCGAAGATCGCAGTATATGATCTGGGTGGTGGAACATTCGACGTTTCAGTTCTGGAACTTGGTGACGGTGTTTTCGAGGTAAAGTCGACTAACGGCGATACGCACCTTGGCGGGGATGACTTTGATCAAATGATCATGGACTGGATGGTAGAAGAATTCAAGAAAGAATCCGGAATCGACATTGGAAAGGACAAGATGGCGCAACAGCGGCTGAAAGAATCCGCAGAAAAGGCCAAGATTGAGCTTTCCGGTACTCTACAATCGCAGATCAACATTCCGTTTATTACAGCGGATGCAAGCGGACCAAGGCATTTGAATATGACCCTGACGCGCGCAAAATTCGATCAGTTGACCAAAACGCTTGTTGAACGCACTCGAATCCCTTGCCAGAATGCAATGAAAGACGCGGGCATTCCAGCCAGCGAAATTGATGAAGTGATTCTGGTCGGTGGCTCAACGCGTATCCCGGCAGTCCAGGAACTGGTAAAGCAACTCTTTGGGAAAGAACCAAACCGTTCGGTTAATCCGGATGAAGTTGTGGCAGTTGGTGCTGCAATCCAGGGTGGAGTTCTTGCTGGAGAAGTAACTGATGTTCTTCTGCTCGATGTTACTCCGCTGTCACTCGGTATTGAAACTCTCGGTGGTGTGTTTACTCGCTTGATCGAAAGAAACACAACCATTCCAACACGCAAGTCGCAGATATTCTCAACTGCCGCAGATAATCAAACTGCTGTATCTGTCCATGTCCTGCAAGGTGAGCGTGAGATGGCCAGTCACAACAGAACACTTGCGCGATTCGATCTGCTTGGAATTCCACCTGCGGCACGCGGTGTACCACAGGTAGAAGTTACGTTTGATATTGATGCAAACGGTATTGTGCATGTTTCTGCGAAGGATCTGGGCACCGGCAAAGAACAGAAGATTCGTGTAGAGACTGCAAGCGGTCTGACAGAAGACGAGATTAAGAAAATGGTACGCGACGCACAGGAAAACGAAGCGCGCGATCAAGAAGAAAAGAAGCTCGTGGAAGCTCGCAATGAAGCTGATTCGTTGGCCTATGCACTTGAGAAGAGTCTAACAGATGCAGGTGACAAGGTTGCGCCCGCAGACAAAGCAGAAGCGGAAGCACTAATCAAGCGCACTCGCGATGCACTGAATTCTGGTGACTCAGCACAGATTCTTGCTGCGCGCGATGAGATCCAGAAAGGGTCAATGGAACTGGGGCAGAAAATCTATGCAGCATCGCAGGCTGGCGCTAATGGTGCCGCGCCTGAGGCTCCCACCGGTGCGCAAGCTGGCTCCGGAGAAAAAGTCGTGGATGCCGATTACACGGTTGTTGACGAAGATAAGAAGTAACTGAGGATTAGAAATGGCGGATCGCGATTATTATGAAGTGCTGGGTGTCGGGCGAAGCGCCAGCAAAGAAGACATCAAGAAGGCGTACAGAAAACTCGCGATCCAGTTTCATCCGGATAAGAACAAGGGCGACAAGGCTGCGGAAGAGAAGTTCAAAGAAGCAACCGAAGCGTATGAAGTAATTTCCGATGATCAAAAACGCGCCGCGTACGACCAGTTTGGAAAAGCGGGCGTTTCTGGAAATGGCGGCGGGCCAGGGTTTGGTTACAAGGCCTACACGGATTTCTCGGATATATTCGGTGATATAGGCGATATCTTCTCCGAGTTCTTCGGCGGACAGGGCGGCGCCGGTTATGCCGGCGGCGGCCGTGGTCGTGGCGTAAATCGCCGCGGATCTGATCTTCGCTACAATGTTGAGATCTCGCTGGAAGATGCAGCCACTGGCAAAGAAATCAAAATCGAAATTCCGCGCCAGGAAGGATGCGACGAATGCGGCGGCTCTGGTGCAAAGAAGGGAACACAGGCTTCTGTATGTCCGCTCTGCCAGGGAGCAGGCCAGGTCAGGCGCACGCAGGGTTTCTTTTCAGTTACAACAACCTGTCCACAATGTTCGGGTCAGGGCCGAGTCATTGCTTCGCCGTGTGGATCATGCGGTGGCAGTGGGCTGGTTGAGAAGAAGCGTACTTTGAATATTAAGATTCCGGCTGGCGTAGAATCAGGCAGTCGTCTAAAAATTTCCGGCGAAGGCGAAGCTGGGCCACATGGCGGCGCTCGCGGCGATCTATTTGTAGTTACGCATATTAAGAAGCATGCAGTATTTGAGCGCGAAGGAAACGACTTAATCCTCGAAGCACCTGTCCCGGTTACGATTGCCATGCTCGGCGGTGAGATAGATGTTCCGACTATCGACGGCAAGACTGTGAAAATGAAAATTCCCGCCGGAACGGAAAGCGGACAAATATTCCGCCTCAAAGAGAAGGGCATGCCCTATATGGGCGGCTATGGAAAGGGCGATCAGCACGTACTCATCCAGGTTAAGATTCCAAGAAACATGAGCAAGAAAGCACGCACAATGGTTCAGGAATTGGACAAAGAGTTGACTGAGTCGAGCTATGGAGATTCCGTTTTCTCAAGGATGCGATCCGGGTTCCGCTAAGCCCTGATTTAGATCAGCTATAATGAATGGAAAAATAAAACTTGGCCTGGTTGGCACAGGCCACATGGGCCAGTATCACGTAAACGTAGCAGTCGGCCTGGCCAACGAATACGAAATCGCAGGTATCTTTGATCAAAGCCCGGCTCGCCGCGCAGAGATCGCAGATAGATTTTCGGTTAAAGCGTTTGAAGACATGGACGCGCTCATCGATGAATCAGAAGCAGTAGTCGTCGCTGTTCCCACAGCCCACCACTATGAAGTAGCAAAAAAGGCCCTTGAAAAGGGTAAGCACGTTCTGGTTGAAAAACCAATGACTACGAGTGCGGAACAGGCGCGTGAACTCGTAGGTCTCGCAGAAAGTCGCGGCCTTATTTTACAAGTAGGTCACGTAGAACGATTCAACGGAGCTGTTCTTGAGCTAAGACGCGTAGTGGACAAACCGCTTCTGATTGAGTCGAGACGTCTTGCTCCTAACTCAGGTCGAATTCTGGACGTGGGCGTGGTGATGGATCTTCTTATCCACGATCTTGATATTACAATGAACCTGGTCGGAGAAGAAGTCAAGCACGTAGATGCCCGTGGCGTTGCCCGGACCGGTAAACACGAAGATGTTGCCACTGCAGTTTTGCAATTTGAAGGCGGCTGTGTGGCCACAATTACAGCCAGTCGTCTAACACAGGCAAAAGTTCGCACCTTAACGATTACCCAGGAGAGTGCCTACATCATGCTGGACTTCTCCACGCAGGACATTGATATTCACCGTCAGGCGACGAGTGCGTACCTTATGACCCGGGAAGAGTTGAAGTATCGCCAGGAATCCTTTGTTGAGAAAATATTTGTGCACAAAGACAATCCGCTTCGCCAGGAACATTTGCATTTTGTAAAGTGCGTTCGCGGGCAGACGACTCCCATCGTAGATGGGCAGTCAGATATCAGAACCATCGAAATTGCCAGCCGTATCCTGGAACAAATTCACTCTTCCTGGTAGCGGGCAGCGATCTCAAATGGGATTAGCCCCAGCGAGCGCAGAGCACTCTGAGTTCTCTGTGATTCAATCGTTCGCCTAATGAACTTTTTTCTTTGCTACACGTTTTGATTTTATTTTGGGCTTTGCTGGTTGTCCTTCCAGAAGTTGCTTTTGTTTCTTTGTGAGTTTGGGAAGTTTCATGCTCTTTGCGCCGCGCAATAGTTTTACCACATTCACGGGCCCAAGCTCACCCAGCACCTTAACCGACGCGTCCACTCCCAGAGTATTGATGAGCGCAATTGCATTCACCGCACCCAGGCATGGAACAAGTATGAGAACATCATCGATTCCACGCGCTTTGATCCATTTCTTGAGAACAGGAGCCGGGAGATTGCGCGCAAGCTCCATCGTTTCTTTTAGACCAATTTCTTGAATCAGTGTGAGTAGCCGCGCTGAACCCAGAATCGACAACACAGCGGAAGCAGTTGAAATGCCAGCACCGTGGAGCAGTTGCACAGAATCTCGGGCACCCAGCGCGCTTAGCAGGGTTGCAGTTTCTTCAATGGAAACTGCATGCAACCATTCGATTAATTCATCTTTGGAAAGATGCCCCATGAGATACACTATATCTTCAGGTGGGATGGATTTTAGAAAATAAACGATTTCTTCATTCTTCATAGGCCGAATTACAGTTAGGGTTTTTTCTAGATTTGTATGCTTGAGAGCATACAACACATTCTGACGTGGAACTTTCTGCGAGATCATGAGCATTCGATCCATGCTCATATGCGCAAATAACTGAACGAGTTTGCCTGGCCCAAGTTCGCCCAGGTAGGTTAGCCCTTCGCTTAGAACAAAATGTAGGCTCATGTTAGTACATGAATTTGCGAGCCAGGCGCGACTCCTTTAGGTGTGAGGGCAGGAGTACCTGAAATTGACGGCCTGTCCGATTTCTTTCGCGCCGAAGAGATTTTGAAGTTTCAATGTAGGTTTCAAATTCCTCTTCGCGTCTGAGCATGATCTTTTCCCAGAAAATGAAATGACTGTCCACAAACGGCTGACGGATTTCGTTCTTACGACGGGTCATTGGACATTTAACCTTACCAGTATCCGGATCACGCTGGGTAAAATCCCGAACGAACGTTAATCCAATAAATACGTTGCGACGATCGAGGTACGGTTCAAGAGGAAACGTTCTACACGAAATCGAACGCTCATCGCGCACGCAATGTGCAATGCCCTTGCATTCGCAGAACATCTGATCGCGTGATGCGGTTTCCGCGATCTTCTTATCTTCCCCAGTGACGGGTTTCCACTCGTGCCAGAGGTCTCCCATGGCCCTGAGATGTTCAAACTCAGCGTTATAAAGCAAAGGGACTGCATGCTCCGCTTTGCAGCAATACGGCTCACCACCGTTGTCGCCTTTACAAAGTTCCCCGCAGTCAAACTCCGTGAGCTCTTCTGTTAAGAGCGAATGGTAGTAGCGGATTTCTTCTTTGGTTAAGTCTTTAAATCCCGCCGCCATATTATGTCCCAGAATACAAGTCCCGATTTGTACGTAAATTAGGATAGCAGGGGTCGTGGGATTTTCAAGCATTGGCTCATCTGATGGAAACAGGTGCCACAAAAGAGCGGCTGTACGTTGAAACCTACGGCTGTCAGATGAACACATACGATTCTGGGCTCGTTGAGAAGATCCTATCGGATCGCTTCGCAACCGTGGGTAACCCGGAGGATGCAGACCTAATTCTACTCAATACCTGTGCAATCCGTGAAAAGGCGCATGAGAAAGTCTATGGTCGACTGGGCTCGTTTCGTGACTTGAAGAAGCGCAATCCCGGACTTGTGATAGGTGTGCTGGGTTGCATGGCGCAGAATCTTGGCGATGATCTTTTTGCCATGGGGCTGCCAGTTGATATACTTGCCGGTCCCGATAACTATCGATCCCTTCCTGGTCTTGTAGATGCGGTTCGTGAATCGGGGCATCATAAAATCTTAACAAGACTCTCATTGGATGAAACGTATGCTGAAATTCAGCCAGGCGTAGTGCAAGGTTGCCTGGCATACGTTACGATCATGCGTGGTTGTGACAATTTCTGTTCGTTCTGTGTGGTGCCTTATACTCGTGGACGGGAGCGAAGTCGAGATCAACGGTCCATAATCGACGAAATCAAACAACTCGTGGATGAAGAGGGCGTCAAAGAAGTAATGCTTCTGGGGCAGAACGTAAATTCGTACAAGAGCAACGGCGGCGATTTCGCAGGCCTGGTGGAAGAGATACTCAAACATACCAACGTTATGCGGCTTCGCTTTACCTCGCCGCATCCGCACGATTTTCCTGAGCATCTACTAAGGCTTATGGCTGCAGAGAGGCGATTTGCGTCCCAGGTTCATCTGCCTTTGCAATCTGGTTCTACGTCCGTACTGGAGCGCATGAAGCGCGATTATACCAGGGAGGAGTTCCTGGACCTGGTATATCGGATACGCTCGATTGTTCCAGGAGTTGGGCTGACGTCTGATGTTATTGTTGGATTCAGCGGAGAAACGGAAGAAGAATTCCAGGACACACTCACTGCGGTCGAGCAATCGCGATTTTTGATGGCATACATGTTTGGCTATTCAGAACGCGAGCAAACCCTCGCGCAGAAGAAATTTCCGGACAATGTGCCTGAAGCTGTGAAAAGTGAAAGGCTTGGTCGCCTAATCACGGTACAGCGCGAAGGTGCGGCAAAGGCAAACCTGGAAGAAGTGGGTCGTGTGCACCAAGTTCTTGTGGAAGGCTACAGCAAGCGTTCCGAGGCGGACTTTGCCGGTCGCACCGACAGCGGGAAGGTAGTTGTGTTTCCTGTGGATTCGCGCACCGAACCAGGTGAATTGGCCTCGATTCGTATTACGGCAAGTTCCTCAGCGACGCTCCGAGGAGAACTCGTCTAAAGTCCAGAAAGTCGCGGGAGTGCGCCGGGCACGCGTGTCCCACCCCCGTGGGTGGATTCCTTTTTTGGAGGCGGGCCAAAGGAGTCAAAACAATGGGACAGTCTGCGCGGGATCGGCGGCGGAAGTTAGCACAGGGCTTCCATTTGTCAAGCGGGGCATGTCACACTTGCAGTGTATGATAGGATGGGGAAGTGTCGGACCAGGCCAGGCTCAGGAAATTCCGCGAGCGCGGGCCGCTTTTTTGCTCTAATTTCCCGTAGAAGTCTCGATATTGTACCTAGTGTGAATCGTCTTATCTTGTTATTTCTAATCGCCTGTCCGTTACTTGCGGAAACACGTCCGGATATGCGTGGCGACGCAACCGTCGACGATGTGTCCCGTTATGTGGATGTCAGACTCGATCTGGATCGGATTTTGTATTCCCCTGGGCAGGATATTCCTGTACGCTATAGAATTACCAATCGCGGCTATCGTATCTTTCGCATCTTTCCAAACGAAGATGCGCGCCGCAGCTTTCAGTTTCTGCTCGAAGATAAAGCCGGCCACGAAATCGCCCCAATGGAACGCCCTCGCGCGATCCGCCGAGAGAATGGAAGCAAGCCAATACGCGATCTCGTAGGCAATGCAGTAAAAGAAATCATGCTTCATCCTGGGGAGACATTTGAGAAAACGATTTTTCTAAACGACCTGTACGATCTAAAGCCAGGCGAAGAGTATCGCGTCTGCGGGTATTTTCGTCCGGAATCAGATTCTGAGGCCGTGGTTCGCTCGCGTGGTTGGGCTCGTCTCAGGCTAGATCGCATGAAACAGGCGCCGCTCGCTGAATCTCAGGATGTAGTTGGCGATCCCGGTCAGGGTTTATCCCCGGAAGAAACGGTGTATCTGTTTTTGTCCGCAGAGCTCAAGAGGAATTGGAGTCATTACCTCAAGCACCTGGATTTGCCTCGATATATTACCTCATACGACCGCTATGCATTGCAGTATGCCAGTGCTTCTGACCTCGAGCGACCCGATATTATCCGGAACTTTTCGACGTATTTAACTACAAGGCCCTCTGATCTGCTTAAGCGTTTTCGCATCAGTAGGACAGATTACGAGAAAGACCGCGAGGGGGAAATGTCCGCCCGCGGAAATGCAAAGGTAACTGTTCAAGCGGATCGTGATTCTGACGGTTTCCAGGTGCGTTACGAGTATGTGTATACTCTGGTTCGTGCAGAGCAGGCTGGCTTCTGGAAGATCGTGCACGTTTCAGCCCGCGTTATGCGACAGGGACAAAATTAGTTGCCAGGTCAGGACAATAGCTCAGTATGAAGACAGCGGGGTCTAAATGACAGAAATACTCTCCCAGGATGAGATCGATGCGTTATTGTCCGCCATTTCCACCGGTGAAGTGGAAATGGAAGACTACAGTAATGTAGGTGAACAAAAGAAAGTCAAGATCTACGACTTCCGTCGGCCGGATAAGTTTTCAAAGGATCAGATTCGTACTCTGCAGATGATGCATGAAACATTTGCGCGTCTAACTACAACGGCCCTGTCTGCTCAACTGCGGGCGCTGGTGGGCGTTCACGTAGGATCCGTGGATCAGCTAACATACGAAGAATTTATTCGCTCCATTCCTAACCCAACAACTCTTGCTGTAATCAACATGGATCCTCTCAAGGGTTCTGCCGTTCTGGAAATTGATCCAGGGATTACCTTTACGATTATCGATCGTCTGTTTGGTGGTCCGGGGGAGCCTACAAAGATTACGCGAGAACTCTCTGATATTGAAATGTCAGTAATGGAAAGCATTATTGTGCGTATTCTTGGAAACCTGCGGGAAGCCTGGGCAACTGTAATTGATCTGCGTCCGCGCCTCGGTAACATTGAAACAAATCCACAGTTCGCCCAAATCGTACCACCCAACGACATGGTTGTTTTGATCACGCTGGAAACAAAAGTAGGCGACGTCGAAGGAATGACAAACCTCTGCATTCCCTACATTACGATTGAACCAATTATCTCCAAACTCAGTGCCCAGTACTGGTATTCTTCGATTCGTCGGGGTGAATCTGATGAGAACCGTGCCATTATTCAAGAGCGTCTGGATATTGTAGATATTCCTTTGCGCTGCGAAGTAGGTGAAATCGATCTTCCAATGGCAGATGTGATCAACGTACGCGAAGGTGATGTAGTTCGCTTAAGCGGGACCCATATCAAATCAGATATGGTGATTCGCGTTGGGGATCGTAAAAAATTCAAATGCCGCCCGGGCCGGATTGGTAATCGTCTCTGCGTTCAAATTGGCGATTCAATTGAAGACGTGCCGGATGAATTGCTCGGTTCGAGTCGTTCAGAAGACGACGTCTAAGTAACCGCTACGGTTGAAGTAGTCCGTCGATCTGGCTTCTGATCAGGGTCTCGCCATTTTTCCATACCGGTGCATCCTCTGATCCTGTAAGATACTCTGAAACATGGCCCATTGCTGAAGTCTTGAGCCTTACCGGGAAACCGCGTGGATGAACAAAGAACAAGCAATCCATTCCGGAGAGGTGAATTTCACTTTGCAACACCGTTAGTCGCTCTTCAGAGTCCAAATAGAATTCAAAGGAATTGTCTTTGAATGTGGCTGAGATGGCGAGAACGGGACAGGCCAGGACTCGATCGAGGTCACCTTCTTCGCGCAAGTCACCAAAGATATTTAAGATGTAGTAACGATCGCTTCGATACAGATTCTGTTTGAAATATTTCAGCACGTCAGGCTGCGTGATCTCAGCATCCCGATAGAACCAGCGCCCCAAAGCATCAATGCTTATTTCTGTCTTTGTTTGAATCATCGTCCTTGCACTGAAAAAGAATCACTTCCACGGTTTCCACGTCACTTGCAATTTCTCCGGTCTGGCCGCCATGGCGATTGGTTTGATCCACGGCCGCTGTTCTAAATTGAGTTTGTCTGTGCATGGATCGTTTGGAAACGTAACCGCAATTTGCTCCTCGGGCCATCCCTTCACGCTGGACTTCTAACTGAAAATCCTCAGAATCCGGCCTCCCGTACAGATTTCTAAAAACCAGCTTGCCCAGCGAATCTACTGGCATGTCCGGTTTGCGGCTGAAGAATCGAAAACTATCGATTTGGTCCCGCCTACGATTGGCGTATTCTTTGTCCGGGATAAATTCCACGGATGCGCATCCGAGGAATAAACTGGATAGCATTCCAGCGAATGTGATTTTACGCCAGAGGCCAGACTGGAATTGTTCCGCATGGGCAAGAAATTGAAGGAAATAGGTGAGCATGGTCTTTTCCGTTATCTTCGGTGGGCCGGGCCAGTAGCAATCGACGTATTTACAGCCTGGCGGGACCGCCCCAAATGGGAAGAAGTAATGACGGATATTGAACTCGTTGCAGCAGAAAACGAGAAACTCTCCCGTCGGATTTCCATTCTTGTCATAGTCTTGACTATACTGTTTGTTTGGAATGTGGGCATCACTCTTTTTTTTGTTTTTGGCCGCCACGGAGTTTGACCTATGATTGAAGAACAGGCAGACGAAACGAGTAAGGAAGAGATACGTAAGAAAGAAAACCCGTTACGCATTGGCGTTTGTACGCTCGACGAGCTCGAAGAGAAAGTAAAAGCATTCCGCGTAATGAATCAGACTGCTCTCAAAAAGCGTTTCATACTCTGCCGCGAAGAAGTTGCAACCTCAACCGGGGAAATCGTTGTCAATAAGCGTTCTGAAATTGATATTTCCAAAGCCAAACTAATGCGCCGTCATTTCCAGGGCGACAAGGTTCTCAAAACGTTCCAGCCGGACGAGGGCATTGTAATTATTTCTGATATGTCCAATCCAGAAGGTATTCCTCTCTCAATGGATCTGGTAACGCAGGTTATGAATCTGGGTGGTGGAACATACGAAGGCTTTATCGATCGCGTTGATTCGTTTGCGGATTTCCTGAATCTACTCAAGAAAGCACTTTTTCCTCGCCTGGTTATTGTGGGTTTTCTCCCTCCAGACAGAATCGATATGGAAACCATGAACTTTGCGCGTGCGCGGAAGGTAGATCAGTACGTGCGAGTGATAGAGCTCACGCACACAGTGTTTAAACCAAAACCATACTTTGCAAAAGTCAAACACATCCATATTGATACAGCTGACGCGCGGACCTGGGGTCGATTTATCATTGAGATTGTGCGTGAGTATACCAAGCCATACTTCGTAGAAGAGTTTTGAGATTACTTTTAATATTCATAGTTCTTAGTGCGATTCCAATCCTTGCTGTTCCCGTCGATTCGCGCAAGGAGGCTAAGGCCTTGTATGATTCTTCGCTTCGTCAAGACGATGTACGCGCCATTGAAACGCTGCAGAAGGCCCGCAGCCTTGATCCTGACAATGCAGATATAGTGTATCGAATTGGATTTCTCTATCATAAGATGAATCGACTGCGCGAAGCTGAAACGTACTACAATGATGTAATTGAGATGCATTCGTGCATGGAAAAGGCACATAACAATTTGGGCAGCATTCTACTTGCAAGAAATGAAGTAGAGAAGGCAGCGGAACACTACACGGCTGCGATTCGCTGCAATCCAGGATCAGTCACTGCAATCTACAATCTAGCCAACATTCGAAGTGACCAGGGTCAGGACTCAGAAGCAATCGAACTCTATAAACAGGCAGTGAACCGTGCA
>JAIOPQ010000081.1 GCA_021413825.1 Spirochaetia bacterium
TCCAGCGCTTTTGTTGTCGTTGTAGTAATTCTGATGATAGTCTTCACCGGGATAATATCTAGTCAATGGAACTATTTCTGTTACGATTGGATTTGAAAATAGGGCTTGAGCTTTTTCGCGGGATTTTACGGCCAGAGACTTCTGCGTGTCGTTGTGAAAGAAAATTGCAGAGCGATATTGCGTTCCGGTATCCGCCCCCTGGCGGTTCAATGTCGTTGGATCGTGACAGGCCCAGAAGGTTTCAAGCAAGGATTCAAACGTAACAACAGCTGGATCAAAATCAATTTGAATGACTTCAGCATGTCCGGTGGTTCCGGAGCAGACTTCGCGGTATGTGGGATTTTCTGTCTTTCCGCCGGTGTATCCAGATTCCACGTGATTTACGCCTGGAATCCGTTGGAATACTGCTTCCAGACACCAGAAACATCCACCGCCAAACGTAGCCTTTTCACTTGCCATGAAGGAAAGATATCATTGTCGGCGAGAAAGTCAATCGCAAAGGCTCCAATTGCTTTTCCATAGGAATGAACGACTCCGGCCAGGAATAGACGCCTTGCCGCCAACGTACGCACAATCCGTTCATTTACAATCCAGATCGTTTCTAACCCATAACGTAAAGCGGTCTGTCTTCGTGTAAATTCTGTAACCTTTGAGGGAATTGCGTAACACGAGCGGATCCGGGGCCTCCGGAGCATACTGAATGCGGTCTGTCACCAGAACAATATCCGATTTGTGCACATTCGGTAGGGTATAGCGCAGCAATGAATTCGGTGTGAGGGTTATTCCATAATGATCACTTGCAACCGAATCGATCGAGCATGTCCGGCGGATGTTTCTGATAGGGATTTGAGCGGAGTTAAAGAGATCTCCATCAGCACGGAACAAACTTAACCACGGCCTATATTGGGCAGTAGGTTTGATAAGAAAAATACTTACGAAAATCGAGAAGACATGCGGTAATATTTTGAACTGTCGCGGCATAGTAAGGCTTATCCGGCCAGCGAATAGGAAACCGTATCGTATAGCGCCTATCGTTGCGATCAGCATGCCGGGAATAATCATGGCGGAATTATACAAGAGCAGCAAGCGTTTCGCCATGAATTCATCGGGCCGAGCGAGATACATGGGCCATGCGGCAAGATTGGCGAGCCAGCCTGAGGGCGTGAGAAGAGGAAGCCAGCCAAAAGCCTTGTTCAAATCTGCGAAAGCAGATATTTGTATTGCGGCGTAGATCTCTTTTGGATGGCTAATGATGTATGTTGCTACGTCTGGTGGTGTATTGCCCATATACTTCCAGAATCGTAAGCCTGAGGCATCGCGCGCCAGTGCTGGCGTCGCACCGTAAGCCGCGGCGATAGCCGAAGCGCCGGTGATCAGGAGTGGCAACCAGACGCGTTGCCAAATCGATTTAAGCGAACCGGGTATTGCCAGCGCGGTCGCGATTATGAAGGTGAACAAATAGAATCCTGCATCCTGACGGAGGCCGCAGGCGAATAGGACAACCGGAACAGACAGGATACGAAACATCTTTCCGGTGCGGTTGATAAATAGAAAGAGAACTCCAGCCGGCAGCATAAAAATGGTTTCGAAATGCGGATACATTAGGACATACCGGGTGAATCGATTCTCGGAAATACAAATTGTCAACGCAAGCATTAGCAGACATAGCCAGGCCGGATTCAACTGCGGGCTGAGAATCCGTTGTGCCTCGCAAAGAATCAAGAAGATGCCGGCATAGAAAGTGAGCAGCGTAACTATCACTAGAATGAACTGATTGTCCCATAACCACAGTGGTGCAAATAAGAGCAGTGAAGGAGTAAAGTTGTATGTCGAATGACTGAATTGAGTGTTTGTAACAAGAAAGGGACTCCCGCGAAGCGCGTTTGTCATCCAATCATTGATGAGACCCAGGTCGAAGAATCCGAAGTCACCAGCGCGATAAATCGTCCACAACGAGAACAGTTGGAAGATGCAGATGGTTCCAAGGAGGGCGAATGGGAGGAGGCGCAGACTCAAGTTCAAATAGGAACGAGAGGCGAGATGCATCTTAATTTTGAATCGCCTCAGGCAAGAAGCCGTCTCTGATATCCTGAGGGTTTCGCAATTTCAATTGGATTACGCGTGGTGCGCATGGTAACGGTGAATTGCCACACTGATCTCCGTGAATTGGGACAAAGTAATCAAAGCCTTCCGGGGTACGAACACTCTTGAGTTCGGCGCTTGATTCCCGATTCAGTCGCGTAAGACTCACGCCTGTATCTTGCGCATGAGGAACTAATGCATCCATTTTCCAAATCCAGAGAATCAGAAAGGCAATAACAACCATTTGTGAAACACTCTTTGGGAGTCGCAGGCTAGCCAGCAGGAGGAGCAACGATGAAATTAGCAAGACCCAGACAAAGAAACCGCCAAAACGGAAATCGGGTGCGGCCCAGAAAGTGTAAATGGTCCCGATGCTGCCAATCGCAAATACGCGAACAAGGTTTGAAGAAGTTCTCCAACGGAATCGGCTGATCACGATTGAAGCGATCAAACAGACCATGGTTACCATGATTGCGAGCCGGACACAATAACGTTGCGAATTGCAAATCCGCCGAGAATGATCGCAGGAAGAACTAGAACGTAAGCATTGGAATCTCTCTTGCGGAGCCATTGTAGCACGAGGTATGTCCCCCAGCAGAGCAAGACTGGAAAGGCGGTGAGTTTGAAAACGAAAGCCAAACTGCAAAGGCCAGCGACGAGTATCAGATTAAATCTAGTAGGACGGTCCGTCATGTAAAGTATAGCCACGCACATGATACAGTTTGTGCTAAGGTCCGTGGAAAGGGATGCTGACTCCGACGAATAGCCGCGATCGAGAAAGTAAGGAATGAAGAGTACCGCTAGAATAATACCGAGGCCGCGCCCTTGCCGAGTTGCTCTCCAGATCATTTCGCACACCGTGATACAAAGCAAATAAGGCAGCGCTATATGGCTCGCGCTTCCAGACGCCGGACCAATATTCGTGAACGCTCCAAAAAGGAGAAAGCTGCTATTAAATCCAAAACGCTCATGCAAGTTTGCGAGTCCGGGAACTACGGCAAAATCGTTTATCCAGCGAACTGCATTAAGGTGATAGAGCGGAGTGTCATACCAGGTAACGTTTTTGCATCCCGAATAAAGCAGAAATACTAACGGAAGAACAGCGGCTAACGTGAAAAGTGGGAGGGATCGCCACTGCGTTGAAATACGAGCCGGCATTGTGCGCGCCAACAGAAGGAAGCCAGGGACACTTAACGTTAGGATGAGAAAAAGGATATTCCAGTTTACCGGTAAAAAAATCGACCAGAACTGAAGGATAACAATCAAGGTAATGAAACCCGCCCAGTGTCCCTGCAGGATTGTGATCTTCCGGCTATTTAGTAAAAGCCCAATGCTAAATCCCAAAGACGTCGTGGTGACGAATAGGAGGAGGCAATACTTTAGAAGCTCAATCATGGTGGCTAAGCCAAAAGCAACTAGCGGACATTTTCGTATGGCCTACGTCCAGTCAGTTTTTCCCATACTCGGATTTGCTGGATCAGGGACTCTCCAAAGCGATCAACCGCGCCAAGTTCTGGGCCGCGGTAAACCAACAACTCCATTCCCTCACAGGTTTCAACCAGTGAGGGATTTCCCAGATGTTGGACAATCGGCGCACGATTCAATCCTCGTGTGACTACAATCTTATTGCCCGGGTATTTTTCTAGTTCGAAATACCAATGGTAATTGCTAATCCAGTAGTGCGGCATCATATTTGCTTCGAGTTGCAGTATCCGGAGCGCATTCCGGGAAAAGAAGCTTGCTGGCTTAGCGATCCAATAATCGCCAAACCCAATTCGAATGGAATGTCTTTTTGCCACATCGAGTATACATTGCATTTGATTTTGGACGACGAGGGGGTTCCTGTCCGGTGAATTCAGATTTGTCGGCATGACCGTCACCAAGCAAAGAAACAAAAGCATGACCAGTCCCGAGGTGGCTAGCGACGCAAATGGCCGAGTACCCAACGAGAAAAGACCGAGAGCTGGTAAGTGGATAAACAAGAACGGCAAGAGAAAGAAAGGAGTCGTATAGCGCGTAACATTCATTCCGGAAAGTCCAGTGACTATCGGAAATACAAGGAGAAGGACAAAGAGAGATATCGAATAGATTTTGAATACGTGGGCCGGAACGTTGCGGGCCTGGTCTCCTTCCTCCCGTTGCGCGGTCGGTCGCCAGAAGCAGAGGTAGCCGTACCAAACAAGGGCAATAAGCGCGATTGGTCCGGGAACAGTCTCAATCCATGGATTGTAACCCTTTGCGAGCGCTGGCAAGTCCAGGTGGCCTTTGCTAATGCCGCCTGTTAGAGTTTCAAACAGCTCAAGATGAAAGAAGGTGATACCAGTCGCGCGACGGATCAGGCGTTCCAACAAAGCAGCGACCAAAGGGCTTGAGACAATTCCAAGAGCAAGCTTGATTGCAGCGCGACGCATCTGTTGGTTGGCCGTCTTGAATATAACAAGCAACGTGATTCCGAAAGGCAAGCTGAAGTGAATTGCGTGAAGAGTATCCGAAAAGAGAGCGAGACTAGTGGAGGTGATGCACAGCCATAAATATACTTGATTTCCAGTCCGAACGTGTTTTACGAAAAGATAAATGTTGAATAGCGCAACAAGAAAGCTCCCCAGGTGATAGCCGGAGACGAGTGCCAGGCTGAGATTATAGGATCCTTGTTCGTAGCAACCTGCGAGAAGAACGATGGTAACAGACGCGAGCGTACAAAATATCACACTGGTCCGTGGGGTAGCAGGCGAAATTTCGCGGCTCAGTAAATACCCGATCCAAGCAAAGAGGAATAATTGGATGAGCGCATAAGCGAAAACTGATAGGATAGGATCGTGCACTGCCAGCCGTGCTGTGAGCATCAGCAAACCATCTGGGAAAAAGCAGTTCGCGGGCGGCGTTACCCATCCCGATAGGGAATCGATACCACCTGTCTGGACCTCTTGTATGAAAAGAGGTAGATACAGGGCGTCGGCATTAAAGAGCAGTGAGCCAAAAGGCCCCGGCTGTTCGTGTGAAAGGGCAATGGCCGTGCTTCCCCCGAGGAGCAGAAGCATCAATATGCAGGACGCGACGGTCACGCCGCGAAGGAGGCTGGATGGCATCGTTTCGCACTGTAATTGTAGGTAGCCTTCATGTCCAGTAATGTGGTAGGGAGCTCCAGGAATAGACGCCTTGCCGCCTAACTGTCGGGGCTAAAGTCCCATTTTTTTAATTTCACGAATGAGTTCGTGGATTTGTTGCAAACGATTCAGACAGCGTCCGGTGAGCGACGGATGGCGATTCATCCCATCACGGAAAAGAACCTGAACCTGAGTGAGGTTGGATACGTAGTCGCGAGCCCATTGTCGCCTGGCTCTCTTCTTCTGTGCATCGAATTTTTGCACAACCTCGCGTAGCACAATCTCTGCCCGTTCGTACACTTCCCGTGCTTTTCCGTTGGTAATTCCTTCTGGTCGGTTTTGCCAGTGAACTTCACGAATTGGGACATCTTTTCCGTAGACCTCGGTTTCTTCCCCTTCTTCGAGGACGCTGCGATGCAGTGCATCCCAAAAATTCTCAACCGATCCTGCCAGATCGACCTTATCAAAAACAGATTCAAAGATACGACGCCCGGCCTCACGACCAGCTCTGTAGGTAGTAGCCTGCTCATGATACCTTACATTAAATCCTGGAGGCCGCTGCTGTTGTGGTCGCTCTGCGCGCACGGGCGCTTCTTCGCGCGGTGGGCCTGCCTGACCTTTCTGAATGCCTTTGTACGCTTCAATCAGTTTCCTGGCGCGCTCGCCGTCGCCTGGTACTCGATCCGGATGGCATGCTTTGATTCTGGAACGGAAGGCGTTTTTAACCTGCTCGGCGGTTGATCCAGGGGCTACGCCGAGTAAACTATAGTATTCCATACTTCAATCCTGGATCCGGAGCTCCCCATCCTTCCTATCTACTTCGACGGATTCGGAGAAATTCGAGAGAGCCCGTAGCACTAGAAAGATAGCGCCTGAGGCAGAAACCAGAAACATCAAAACTAGAGCGATGAGTTCGCTGCCAGTCAGCATGCGTAAACCAACGTAAAGGCTGCTGATCAGGAAGAAAAAACTGGAAATGCAAAACACCAGGCCCCCTGCAAGAAGCAAGAGCCCGCTTAAAAACAGCCCGGATCTACGGCTCCATTCTGCGCGAAGTCGATCAAAGAAATTGGACAGAATTCCAGACCAGAGGCCTGCGCCTTTTTTCTCTGTCTTTTTCTCCGAGCGTGTCTCTGCGGGCCTATGTTTGCGCAAGCGCCCTAGCGCAGGATATGGGCGAGCCATTAACTAGTCGCGGCCGCGTTTTGTAATTCTGCCCAATAAGAAGCCAAAGCCAATTCCGGAAAGGATGGCTATCATAGCTGCACGCTGTGGATTTTCTTTGATGTAGAGACCAACAGAATCCAGAAGTTCGCGCGCGCCTTCCTGGTAGGCCGCTGTACTCTCATTCAGTCGATTCAATCCGTCTCGAGCTTTTCCAGCAAACTGGCCAGCCTGTTCTTTCAATTGGTCCAGCCTGGCTGATCCTTTTTCTGATTTTTCTTCGCCGTTCATAGTCGTGCTCCTCGCGAAGCGAACGTGGGTTCGCTCCGGTCCAGAATGCGCGGTTTTACAACCGTGTAAAGCATAGATTCAGCCAATAACCGGGATGGATTTAGGAACAACTTTGAAGTGGAATTCGTGCGTACGCAGATGATCCATATCCCGGATTTCGCCGTCTATTTCCTGTGACACAGTCCGCTCCGGAAGGGCCGTGATTTCTGACGCCTGGAATTCCTGAACCCCCGTCATACTTGCTACCTGGCCGCTGTAGATTTTGTGTGATTCGGTGATCAATTTGATCTTTGGAACATTTGAAACGAGTACCAGATCGAACATCCCATCTTCAATGCTCGACTTTGGAGCCCAGCGCATTCCACCACCGTTGAACTCAGCATTGCAAACAAAGAAGTTCACCAGGCCGGTTTGAATTTCTTTTGTTCCCTCCGGTGTTTTGAGAATGAATTTACAGGCGGGCGGAGAATACTTAAACAAACTTGTAAGGGAATGATAGAAGTACGCCGGCATTCCGGCCTGGAAAGAGGACGCTTTCATCTGACGATTCACATCCCCGCCAAGGCCAATTGATGTGATGTTGATAAAATAATGCGGTTCAAGTCCGCGTTCAAGCGTAGTTAACCCGCAATCCACCATGCGAAACTTGTTTGCAGCAAGAGCAGCCGTGTAATCAGGATTGATCTTCAACAGAGTTTTGTAGAAATCACCGCCTGTTCCCAGGTTAATAACGCCCAGGGGAACATCAGCGCGGATGGCTTTGTGCTCATGGAAGTAGCCGTTTACGCCCTCGTTAATCGAACCATCGCCGCCAGCCATAAGAATCTGATCATATTCATGATGCTGAAGTGCTGTTCTAACGCGCTGCGTTGCATCACGGGGTGCCGTAGTCTGGTAGATATCAAATGGTCCGAGTAGTTTATGAAGATCAGGCTTGAGGCGGTTAAATGCTTTCAGTGAGGCCCCGTTCTTGCTCTTTGGGTTCAAAATGACGAGTCTACGCATTCATCCAGTAGGCCAGGGGAGCTTAAAAAAAGTCCAGCAAATTCGCTCCGGCGACCCCCACGCCCTTCCCTTAAAAAAACGGCCCGGTCGGCTCAGCAGGGAACGAAATGTAGGGGCATTCTTTTTCGGACTTTACAGGCCACGTTAGCCGCGCATTTATTACGGGCGTGATCGGCAAAATCCATATGCGAAACATAGCAATTCTCAGTGAAAATCAAGACATGAACCGGCGCATCGCCACAGCATGTCTCAACTTCGAAGATGAGTTTAATCCAGTGTTCTTTGCTGATGAAAAGGCCTTTGTCCAGTACCTGAACTACGAGCTTCCGGAAATTGACATTATCGATTTTTCGCTTCAGCAGGCCGATGTTGGGCGGGCCTTTACGGAAATCAAAGATGATCCCTGGTTGCATTTTGGCGGAAGCATTATTATCTACGAGCGCCAGAAAGAAGAGGAGCTTATGGATAAGCTCCGCGGCATTAACGTGATTGCACAAATCCAGAAAAACAAAATAGAAGCGTACCTTCCGCGGGCGCTCAATGTTCTAAGTCAGCATCGTAGCATTCTATTTCAGCGAGACATTCACGCCTTACTGCAATCCAATATATCTGGCGAATTTGAAATTGATACGGATCCGTTCGACGTCACGATCTATGCGAATCTAATCGCAAACTTTCTTTATAACTCCAATCTGATCAACATGGATCAAAAGTACAACTGTAGCACTGCCCTTATGGAGCTTCTCTATAACGCAATTGAACACGGTAATTGCAAGATCGGTTATGAAGAGAAAAAGGCCTGGCTCGAAGGTGGAAGCGACATCATGGATTTGATTCGTAGCAAAGCAGCCTCGCCAGAGGTTCGTGGGAAAAAGGTCTTCTTGAACTATCGCATTACACCGGATCGTTCTTTCTTTACCATTCGCGATCAGGGTGACGGATTCGATTGGAAGAAGCATAGCCAGCTGGATTTAAAACCGGAAGATTTGCATGGCCGAGGAATTTTGATCGCTCGCAGCTATTTAGTGGACGTAAGATACAATGAATCCGGAAATGCGGTATCGTTTGAAATAGATCATCTTCACGAAAGCAACGTAATTCCCAGGGTATTCACGGATCAGGAAGAAGTCGTCTTTAATAACGGTGATGTAGTATTTAATCAGGGAGACACGTCGAGTCATTTGTACTACATAATATCGGGACACTTCGATATTATTGCAAACGGCAGAAAGTTCTCAACGCTCAACCCTGCAGATATTTTCCTGGGTGAAATGTCTTTCTTGCTTAACAATCACAGATCTGCCACCGTAGTTTCTGTGGGGCGGGGTGAGTTAGTAAAAATTTCAAAGGAAGCCTTTATCAACGCCATAAAAGAGCATCCGCACTACGGAATCTTTCTTGCGCGACTGCTAGCCCAGCGATTGGACCAGGTGCATGAGATTACTCCCTGATCAGGTTTCTGTTTTTTTCTGAACTGCCCTAAACACCAGCTTGTCATAGCCCAGGAAATTAATCACAATTGCAATGACGAGCGGCACAAGCGTTGCCACAATCCAGTGATATCCTGCTTCCGAGAGCAAATGAAATCCAATCTGCCGAAGAACGATAGTCAAACCAGTCAATAGATGAAAATGCCAGAGTCGCTGAAAGTAGTTCCCGGCGCGTTCCTTCCACGTAAAGAACGTGTGCGCATGAAAGCTGAATAGAATAGAAATTTCAGTGGATAAAAAATGTGAAATATTGCTTTCAAGATCTGTTTTGTTGAGCTTTACCCATTCCATCAATGCGTACATGGCAACCATGTTCACAGCGAACGTGGCAGAACCGGCAATTCCATAACGGAAGAGCTTGGTATGCATCAGCTGTGTGAATCGAGCCCACATGTTGCCGTAGTTTCTTGAATTGCCCGAATGCCGCAACGAAAATTGGATCTAACCGAACCGGACCAGGATTGCATTCCCGTGTGTTTTCAGCCACTTCCTGGCCTCGTAGAAATCAGGCATGGCTTTTCCCACTACCGCCCAAAAACGTTTTGAATGGTTCTGCTCTACAAGATGCGCAAGTTCATGTACTACGAGGTAGTCGATGACAGATTGCGGTGCGGCCAGAATTTTCCAGTTGAGGCTAAGGGAACCTTTGCTTGAACAGCTGCCCCAACGGCTGCGCATTCTGCGGACTGTAAAACGCAGCGGTGTGCGCCCAATCAAAGGCGCATAACGTTCAATCGAAGACTGAAAGATCTGAGTAGCCTGCCTCTTATACCAGGTCTCGATGTTATGTTTTGCGTTTGTATTCCTGGGAAGAAAAAGGGTTTCATCCGACTGCGTTGTCCGGCGGGCCCCGGCCTTGTATTCGAGGGTAAGTTCTTTTCCCAGGAATGGGATGGATTCACCTTCTGTGTACTGAAGCGGTAGAACTCGGGGGCCATTTGCATTTTTGCTCAGGCGTTTTTGAATCCAGGGAGATGACTGACGGAGGAAGTTCTGGATTGAAATCTCAGGCATCTTAAGGGGTGCCCTGATTTCAAGTCGATTGTCTGGAAAAACAATGATTGTGATTCGCCGGCGGCCTTTCTTTCGAATCAGTTGCGCAGCATAGCTACTGCCGGCCACATTCAATGTATAGGTTTTGAGAATTGCCTTGTCGCGCTCCGGCACAATCATGCAATAACGCAGAGCACCGCGATTTATGCATCCATTTTATGGAAAACCAGGTTGGTTCACTGGCCCTGCGGGCCCGGCCCGCTCGGAATCAGAAACCCACAAGCGATAAGCAGGCGCGGACATATCCGAAAAGACAGATTGCGCGGATCGAACGTTGCACCGCGTCCCGCACGTCGCAACAGCGCGCGAAGGGCGGTGGACGCATCTGGCTTTCCGGAAAGAGTCCCGATGGCGGGCCGCCAGAGCTATTTTATTTCTTGAGGATAACCCAGATTGCGTGAATAATCCCTGGAACATATCCAAAGAGCGTCAGCAGAATATTCAACCAGAAGTGCATTCCAATTCCAACCTGTAAAAATACACCGATTGGTGGAAGGATGATTGCCAGTAAGATTCTAACTATATCCATTTCTTTTCTCCTTATTTTGCTTCTTTCACTTCAAACGTTGTTTCAGTTGTAGTTGTGTTACCCGTTTCATCATGTGCGTAAATGATGATTTTCCAAGTTCCGACGAACTTGTCATCGTGCTCCTTTGGAGTCATCCAAAAATACACATAGTCCCAGTCATCCTGGGTTTGAACGTCCACCGTAATCGGTTTATTGCGCCTTGTGTTGTCTTGCAGTTCAAATCTTGCATTAATTTTGTAGGCGCCTCTTGTTTGGATTTTTGAATACACATGAATCTTGTCTGAAGCCTTGAAGGTTTTCTTGCAGCCCGATGGCTTTCCTGTCCCTGTATCAACGCGCATGCACGTCTTTGGTGCAGAAAGAACGTCAGCCAGAAGCACACCCGGTAGGATGAACACAGCAAGTAATAGTAAGAGTTTTTTCATAAGCGAACCTCCCCGATAGTTCTTAGGTGAATTGCAGTTGGAATTGTTCAACAAAAAAGTCAGAATCGCATTACGGGTACGTCGACTATGATTGCTTGCGTTGGGCAAACGTGAACGCATTGTCCGCAACCAGTACAGTTCTTTGCAAATACGGGAAGTTTATCCTTACCAAATGAGATTACCTTGTCTTCCGGACATTCACGGGCGCAGATTTTACAAAGATTTGAACGACTTACTTTACCTTCGGGCTGACGACTTTCGTGATTTCGACACAGTTGTGGTTTGAGTCGCGCCAGACCAAATTTGGGCCGGGACGTTTTTCTGAGCTTGCGAAGGGCACCTGTCTCGCAGGCCTCAATACACGGAGTATCAGGACAAACCCTGCATGCATTCAGATTTGGATCGAGTAGTGGGCCAGTCCGCGGTCCCATTTGAAACAGCACCCCGTACGGACATGCAACAATGCAATCGGCACAGCGGGTGCAAGCTTTGTCGAACTTCTTTGGATCTTTCAATGCCCCGGGAGGTCTGGCTAATCCACGTGGCTTTTCTGCAGGCAGCGTAACTGTAGGCACTGGTTCAGGGACGTGAAGGGCTTTTGGATCAAGTAGATTCGAAAATGCCTGGAGTCGATGATCTAAAAGAGCGCCCACGGGAGTCTTCATGACACCTTGCGCTAAATCCTTCACGCCCTTCTGAAAGAAATTCTTGCGGTTCAAAATGCGTTAAATCAGAGGGGTTTTTCTTCCCCGGATTCTTCTTCCGGAATCGCTCCCTGTGGAGTCAGCTTGTCAATTATCCCTGGAAGGATGTCACCCAGAAATTTGGATGCATTCTCCGGAGATACTCCAGCTTTTTGAGCCAGGGATTGCACCTTTTCACTTCCAAGGAATTGTTTGATTTGATCCGGAGAGATGAGCTTGTTTTCACCCTTGCCGACCCAGGACTCAGCCAGCTCACCCAGGCCTTTAGTTTTAAGATCAGAAACTACTCCGCCCACACCCTTGTTCTTTAAGATATCAACAACGCCAGAAATCAGGTCTGGATGACCGGTCTTTCCACCAACTTCATTGGCAGCTGATACAATTTTGTCTAATAAACCCATACGATGTATTGCCGCCTGCGAACCTGCATGCAACCATTTTCGCACAAAAAAGAAGGGTCAATGAATCCCAGTTTTTTCCGAAATTGCAGTATGTCACAAGTTCTCGAAAGGCCCCCCATCAGACAAAATCGGAAGCGGAGTCATTTAGAGGCATTGCCGGAAGGCCGTCCAAGGCTATTTGCGGAAAGACCGGGCGAGGTTCGTCTGGTTCCCTGCAATGCCTGCGGGGGGAGCAAATTCAAAAAGCTATTCTACAAAGAATCCTCGCTTCGTGAAACCTTTCAAGTTGTTCGTTGTTCATGTGGCTTAGTCCAGGTGAATCCCCAGCCAGATTTGAAGGCCATTATGCCTTACTATACGGATGCATATTTCAAAAAGCGGACTGATCGCGGCTATGATAACTATTACTCTGAAGCGCTTCGTGACGAAATTCGTCGTGTGTTCACCCTTAACCTGGCCGACCTGGATTTCTTTACGTTTGAGGAAAAGGCGCTTAAATCGGGTAGCAATCATGCGCTGGATGTTGGTTGTGCAGCCGGATACTTTGTCGAGTACATGGCGGAGCGCGCCTGGCGATCGCGGGGAATTGAGCTTTCGAGGTCTGCGGGAACTGTGGCGCGAAAGCGAGGATTAGACGTAACGATAGGCGATTTCCTTACAAGTTCTGAATTGAGCCCTTCGAGCTATGATCTAGTTTCATTCTGGGCCTCGATCGAACACATGCACGATCCGGCAAGCGTTCTGAGACGAGCGTATGAGATTCTAAAACCTGGCGGTAGAATGCTTCTATCCACCTGTAGATACGGGATACTGGCTCGAATCCGGGGGAAGGATTGGCGCTACATGAATGTGCCGGAACATCTGTACTTCTTTAGCCTGCGTGGCCTATCAAAAATGGCCCGTGGGATTGGGTTTCAGGTTGTGCGGACCGTTACGTATGGTTCCGGGATGACAACCAGAAAGGATGGGTCTGAACTCTATGCAACCGTCAAGCGCTATGCCGATCCCGCCGTTAAGTTTTTGAATCAGGGCGATATGATGGCGTTTCATCTGGAAAAAATGAGTTGATTTCCTTAAATCAATCTTTCTGAATACCTAGCCTTGAAGATACCACTCGAAGATTTACGCCGTGAAATTCCAAAGTCCGTTGAGAGTAACAAAGTTCTCAGCCTGGTAACCTATGCTCTGTCCGACTATGGCGAAGAGGTCCTCAAAATACTTGTAGGATCTATACTAACTCGCTACAATCGCAGTGATCTGTTTGATATCGTTTATACCGCCGCCAAGGAACTCGTTGTAAATGCAACCAAGGCCAATCTCAAGCGCGCATTATTCCAGAAACTCAACCTGAACATAGCAGATCCCGATCAGTACAAAATCGGTATGGATTATTTTCGCGGCGCGTTGACGGAAGAGAAGCTTCGCGGATACAAACAGACATTCAAAGATTTTAATCTGCCAGTCGTAGCTACGTTGTATTATTCCCCGGATGTGGTCCACATCAAGGTTAAGAACAATTTTCCGCTTCTGCCGGTCGAAGAAACGCGCATTCGCGATAAGTTTAGACAGGCCACAAGCTTCACAAGCCTGCTGGATTTCTTCATGGAACACGGAGATGATACGGAAGGTGCGGGCCTTGGCCTAACCATGGTAGGCATCCTGCTTGATGAGTCCGGAGTGGATCGTCATGCATTTACGCTATATTCCAGCCAGAAGTATGGCGAGACTGTAGCCAGACTCGAGATTCCCCTTTCACCGGACTATGTTTCCAGACGTAAGGTTTTTGAAGCGGAGTTGGAAGAAAAGGGAGTTCCCCCAGATGCTCTTCGTTCTGATTTTGATTACAACTACAAGCAGTTCACGCGAAATCGTGCGCGCTGAGTAATTTGGCTTCCGGAACTGAAAGACGAGTCTGGATGCAGCGTGGTGCAGGCTCGCTGGACCGTTTAGAAATTCGAACAGAAACACTTCCACCCTTGATAGCCGGTCAAGCCAGAGTTCGCGTGCGCGCGATCGGCCTGAACTTTGCTGACGTATTCGCCTGCCTGGGTTTGTATTCTGCAACCCCACAGGGTGATTTTATTCCCGGGCTTGAGTTCGCCGGAGAAATCGAAGCAATCCATGAGACCACCGGTGGCGGGAAAAAATCCGGACTGAAAAAGGGCGATCGAGTCATGGGACTCATTCGTTTTGGCGCATATGCAACTCATCTCAACGCCGACGTACGATATCTCTATACAATTCCCAAAGAATGGTCTTTCGAAGAAGGCGCAGCATTCCTGGCGCAGGGCCTGACGGCACAGTATGCTATTGCGCATCTGGGTCATGTTCAGCGCGGGGAAACAGTCCTGGTTCAATCGGCAGCCGGTGGTGTAGGATTGCTTTCGCTTTTTATTCTAAAGTCAATCGGTGCCCGCGTAATTGCAGTGGTTGGGAATTCAGAGAAGGCACAGTATCTTTCCGATACATTCAAAATCCCGCCCACAGACATTGTGATTCGCAACCCAAGAACGTTCGCGCGGGCCATCAGGAGCTCCGCACCGGACGGAGTGGACGTAGTTCTCGATGCAGTATACGGAAAATACTTCAAACCGCAATACAATCTGCTCCGGGCCGGTGGACGATATGTGCTCTTTGGAGCGGCGGATCTTATGCCTTCCGGAACATCAGTGAACTATGCAGCACTTGGAATTAAATATTTCAGCAGGCCTCGTCTTGATCCGCTTACAATGATTTCGGATAACAAGAGTCTTCTTGCTTTTAATCTAATCTGGCTATGGGACAGAATTGCATTTCTGCGCAGCATGTTTGACGATATGATGAAGTTGCCCTGGAAGGGTCAGCCACCCGCTGTAGGTCGGGTTTTCTCATTCGAGGAAACTCGCGAAGCTATGCGGTTTTTTCAAAGTGGTAAGAGCACAGGCAAAGTTGTTATCAAGCCCTAATCCGGGTGATTAGAATGAGACCAGACTTCGATGTAATCATTGTTGGGGCTGGGATGGCCGGAATGACGGCCGCGCTCTGGGCTAAAAGACTGGGCCTCAGCACAATGGTTCTGGAATCTGAAGGCGAACCTGGCGGGCAACTCAGGGGAATTCAGGACAAGCTTGTTGACTACCCTGGATTTACCGGAACCGGTCCGAACCTAGCGCAGACGTTATACGATCAATTAGCACGCCTCGATATTCAAGCTAAGTTTAAAACGACAGTTCAGCCTTTGAATTCAAACGAGTCTGAATCTTCAAATGTGGATGGCGCCCTTGAGCGTTCTCTACCTGCTGCAATCCAGGTTACGACAAGTCAGGGCTCTCTCTCGGGTAGATCCGTGCTTATCACAACCGGCCTGCGCAGGCGGAGGTTGGCAGCTCTCGATTTACTTCCGGCGGACTATTTATATTATACATCGCAGCCTCGGGCAGCATTTACCGGAAACCGCTTGTTGATTCTGGGCGGAGGCGATGGTGCAGTTGAAAATGCAATTCTGCTTTCTTCACAATGGAAAGAAATTGTGATCTTACATCGCAGCGGATCGCTTAAAGCCAGACCGTCTATGCTCGCAGGTCTCAATCAACTACCCAATGTAAGAGTGATTTTGAATGCAACAGTGCAGGCAATTAATCGACCAGTGATTTCAATCATGGAAGGTCCAGAGAAGCGCGAAATTCAGGCGGATCGAATTCTTGTTAAGATTGGTTTTGAAGCAGATAACGCCCTGGTAACTGGAAATGAATACGTTCCGGGACAGTTTGTTCAGACCTCAGGTGAGCAGCAGGTACTGGGCGGAGCTGATTCAAGGGTTTGGCCAGGCATCTGGGCTGCGGGCGATATATGTAGCCCTCGCGATCCATCGCTGGTAGTTGCGGCGGGCCAGGCTTGTCTTGCGGTTCGCTCTATAGAGAGGCATCTGCGCATGCCAGGGACTCATGCCGGTACATCATGAAGCCGGAAGAAGCGCTTCATTCGTAATTGACTCGTACTACCTGGTAATCAACCTCTGATCATGCCCGATGAACGCAATGGCGAAATTGATTTTGTTTCTGCCAGGGAGCAGATTGAGAAAGCGGCAGAGTTTGCCGGTTCGCAAGAACTTCCGCAGCTAAGCTTTGAAAAGGGGGAAACCCGTTTCGCATTCAGTCCCAGGGCCCTGGATAAAAGCCTCGTATATGATGCTGTCGAAACAATCAAAACATACATTGAAAATATTCGGGTGCATACATTTGAATCAGGGTTCCTTGTCCTGCAAGGAATGGGAGATATGTTTTCTCCAAGGGCTATCACAGGCGGAACCAAATACAAATTTCTAAACGTAGGCGGGACTCCAAGAATCGAAGTCTCATGTCGCGGCAATTTCATTCAGGAAGAAATTCAGGTCTGTACTGCATTATTCAAATTGTTTCATGCTGGAAATGGCGCACAGGATCCGCTGTCAGTTTTGACTGAACTGGGCGCGCAGGTGCATAAGCCAGAACCAGGAGCTACCGGAGACCCATGGGGCTGGATAGCAGGCTACGAGCAGACAAAGGTGGAAGTTCAAGAGAGTGTTGTAATGCCCTTGAAGAATGCGGAAATGTTTCGCTCAGTTGCGACGTTAGCGCGCGGTTCAGATCAGGGTGTAATGCCACGTGCTATTTTGTTTGAGGGGCCTCCAGGCGTTGGTAAAACAACGATGGCTCGAATTATTGCCGCAGATACTGGAATTCCTCTCGTGTATGTCCCAATTGAAAATATTCTGAGTAAATACTACGGCGAATCCTCGCAGAACCTTTCCCGCATTTTTGATGCAGCGGCCCAGATGAATCAGGTGATCTTATTCCTTGATGAAATTGATTCCCTTGCTGGAAGCAGAGAAGAGGGTTTGTTTGAGGCTACGCGACGCGTATTGTCCGTTCTGCTCAGAAAAATCGACGGATTTGATACGCGGGACGGTGTACTAACGTTAGGCGCTACAAATCGAGCTCAGGACCTCGACCACGCTTTGCTTTCCAGATTCGATCATACCATTCGTTTCCCGCTTCCTGGCCGCGAAGAGATTCGAGCTATTTTCAGAAACTATGCCCGCCATCTGAAATCCGAAGAACTCATCGATCTGGGGCTCACGTGCGAAGGAATGTCCGGAAGAAATATTCGTGATATTTGCGAATACGCAGAGCGTAGGCATGCGCGCCTTTTACTTGCGTCTGGAGCGCCCGCTTCACCGCCACCCGTTTCTCTTTATATTGAAGTAGCAAGAACCCGCCAAACCAACTCCTGACTTAGCCCAACAAAATAAGTACGAAATCGCGTCAGTTTTCCCAGGAATGGGTTGACGATTTTTTGTGCATAACAAATATGCTATATAACAAATGAGCTATATACCCACAGATTCGGATCGCCTGGACGCTATTTTCGCAGCCCTTGCGGATCCGACCAGGCGCGGCATACTGGCACGGTTAGCCAGGGGAGAGGCCGCAGTTCAGGATTTGGTCAAACCTTTTGGAATGAGTCAGCCAGCCATCTCCAGGCATCTAAAAGTCCTTGAAGCTGCCGGTCTTATTTCAGGAGACCGTGCCGCCCAGAAACGACCGAGGCGAATGGAAACCCATGCACTGGATGAGGCAACGGAATGGATTGAGCTGCTACAGAAGGTTTGGTCCAAACGATTCGTGCGATTGGATGGCCTGATTGAAGAACTAAAAGGATCAAAGGAGAAAAAGAAATGAGCAACGAAACTAGAGTAATTAGCAACCTGAAAGAGCAGAAGCTAATCATTGAGCGTGAGTTTGAAGGTCCGGTGGACATTGTATGGCGCGCTTGGACTGAGCCTGAGTTGGTTAAGAAATGGTGGGGGCCGCAGGGTTTCCATGCGCCTTCGATTAAAATCGATTTTCGAGTAGGTGGAAAATATACCTTCTGCATGCACGGCCCAGCCGGATCACGCATGGATCAGGACATGTATACGAGCGGTGTGTATCGTGAAATCGTGAAACATACCAAAATTTCGGTTACGGAATATCTATCAGATCAGAACGGCGATAAGATTGAGATGCCAGGCTTCGGGGGACCGGATGGCCCATTTGAATTGAAATATACGCTGAGTTTTGAGAATCTAGGCAAGGATCGGTCCAAGCTTTCACTTGAATATGATAGTCCAGGATCCATCGGCCAATTTGAAGCTATGCTGAATAGTGGTATGGAAAAAGGCTGGAGTCAGGCCTTTGTTAAATTGGCCGAAGCCATTAAGTAGTAGGGATTGTATGTCAGAAATCAAAGTTCGGCGTGGTTCCGGAAAGGTCAGTCAGATCATCGATGTTGGGTCGCATCATTTAATTGCAGATGAACCTGTTAGCAGTGGTGGAGAAGATACTGGACCCGCGCCGTATGACTATCTGGCAATCGCGCTCGGTGCATGTACGGCCATTACGCTGCGGATGTATTCGCAGCATAAGCAATGGCCGCTCGATGATGCAGAGGTTACTGTGACATTGAATAAGGACGCCGATTCTACAAAGTTGAATCGTTCAATCTTGCTGAAGGGTGCCCTTGACGATACGCAGAAGACACGTCTATTAGCCGTTGCCAATCAGTGCCCTGTGCATAAGACGCTTTCTGGTAAAATCGAAATAGTTACAAACCTGCTCTAGCATCACCGCACAAAGCATAGCGCAATCGGGCTGGCCGGATGTTGCTTTCTTCCAGGGAAATCCGACGCTGGCCTCTGCCTCGTTAAACCTCGTAGCTTGCCCGTCGCAAATATACTCGACCGAAAACCGGGGGGTAAAAATCATGGCATTGCATCGTCTAAATCCAGGCTTTCTCCCCCCAGAAAGCCGGGAACCTCTTCTGAATGGAAGGGGTCGATGCTTCGCATGAACACTCTTCCTGCCCCGGTTTCCCCCACCGGGGCGTTTTTTTATTCTAATTTCTTAATCCATTCAAGTAGTTCATTTGAACTTTTGAAGAGATGCGCGTTCCAGCCAAATCGTGCGGGTTCTGTCAGGTTTTCTGGGCGATCGTCGATGAAAAAGACTGAGTCATCTGCTTTGATCTTCAAGGCCTCAGCAATGCGTTCGTAGTATTCTGGAAAGGGCTTCCTCACACCCAGCTCACTTGAGAAAAAACGATGCTCGAATAAATCGCAGAGCTCCGGCCTTAGTCGTAGAACTTCACTGAACCAGGGACTGTAGTTCGATACAAGTGCAAGGGTCCCATTGTTGCGGATTGCCTTGAGGAGTTCTTTCATTCCAGTCTTAAATTGAATTGGTTTGTTATAGAGTTGATTCTTGATTTCGCCTGGGTGCACAAGCCTGGCGCGAATTTCGGGATGGAGAGTCCTTTTGTAGAAGCCACTGAAATATTCATCCTCGGAAATTTCCCCGCATTCCCAGGACTCAAAGGCGCCAGGTGCGCGGTAGCTTCTCCATTCCTGAAAAGACATTCCATTCAGGACAGTTTCAATCACACCGTGATAGGGATCCTCTACTACGGTATCCATGAGATCAAACAGATAGTAGCGCACCTTGCAAGAATGAACCGGGGATTCTGCCAGTCACGAATAAATTGACCCTTCCCACCAGTCAGGAAAACTCAGCCAGCAGATGTTTTACTTCCTCTACAACGCGATTCTTACACTTCTCTGGCCGATTTACATTCTAGGCTCTCTCTTTATTTCAAAGGTGCGCGACTTTCGCCGCAGTAGAATCACGTTAGACGACTTCGCGAATCTTAATCCCGAATCCCGGCCATTGTTGTGGTTGCATGCAGCATCCGTAGGTGAGCTCGACCAGGCGCTTGCAGTGTCGCGCGAATTTAGAGCCTCGCATCCAGGGGTGCGCATTGTGGTCAGCGTATTCAGTATGAGTGTGAAGAAGCTCGAAAGCGGAGACGTTGATTTCATGTTCCGACTGCCTGTGGATTTTTACTGGTCCTGGTCTGCTTTGATCGATACACTCAGACCGAATGCATTGGTAACATTTACCTGGGATGTGTTTCCAAATCTGCTTTTACATTTGGAGAAAAAGAAAATCCCTGCCTACCTTTCCTGTGCAGCGCTCAGTGCTGATTCAAGCAGGCTCAAGTTTCCGATGCGCATCCTTATGCGGTCGGTCTACAAAAAACTTGCAGGCATCGGGGCGGTTGACACGGCCAACCTTGCGCGTTTTCAAAAATTGACAGGGTCATCCCAGGGGACCCGGGATCAAGCGATCACTCGAATTGAAGTGACCGGCGATAGCAGATACGATGCCATATTTCACAAAATAGAGAATGCAAAACTGTCGCCGGAGATCGAATCAAGGCTCAAACTACCCGGTAGAACCTGGATATTGGCTTCAACCTACGCTGCATGCGATGCTGTGATATTTCCACACCTGGAGTCAATACTGCGCGAATTTGTGGATCTCAACGTGCTAGTATTTCCGCATTTTGTGGATGAGAAACGATTGAGAGCAATTGAAGAAGGCCTGCGAAGATACTCTCTCAATAGTTCGCGGTTTACATCTGGCGAAAATACTCGTGTGCGAATCGTTGATCAGCTTGGCGTCCTGGCTCTGGCTTACCGTTATGCGACGTTTGCGTACGTAGGCGGTGGATTCCATCACAGGATTCACAATACGGGAGAGCCAGCTGCGTTTGCTCTGCCAATTCTTACAGGTCCCAGAATTGAGACAAGTCCGGTTGCTCTTTTGCTGGAAAAGGAAGGGGCATTGGTTCGCATTAATTCGCAAACCTTGAATACTCAGGTGAAAGCCTGGCTGGCGGATGATTCTGTGCGGCTAACGGCAGGGCGGGGCGGACAAGATAGTCTTAAACGCGAGCGGGGTAGTGCAAGAAAGTTTACGCAAGTGTTTCTGGACCGTGAGTTCAGTTATTCTTGAATAGACTTTGCTTTCCAGAGTGTCCCAGGGCTCGTACGAAGATCGTTTAGGACTATAGCAAGTACCAAAATACAGGCAAGCGCCGCAGCGATCAGGCCCGCATACAGCGAGCGCGGCTCGTACCGAAACTCAATTTCATTCTCGCCGGGCAGCAGTTTCACTCCACGAAAGGCAAGGTTGGCCGCATAAATTGTTGTGCCCTGGCCGTTAATAGTGCAAGTCCATCCTGGGAAAAACTTATCGTTCAAAATTAGAAATGAATCACCGGTAGTTTGAGTTCGTAAGACGATGCGTTCTGGTTCATCTATAACAAACTGTGCCGGTTTCAGGTGATCGGTTTGGGCGATTGTTCGAAGCGAGGTTTGCGCAGGGCCGGCTTCAATCACTGTATTGAGCAATGGGATCTGTTCCTGCAATTTGCGGTGGCTATCTTCTGCATCATTAGAAAGCAAAATGCGATTAGATATGTAGGCGCGCGGCAAAACGTGATCAGTGATTTCCATAACCTGGTAGGAATCTAGATGATCCTGCATAGCCAGGGCAGCAAGTGGTCCAAATATTTTCTGCAGGAATCCCATTACCCCAGGAGATTGAAGTGCCTGTGGACGCATCTGTATGCCGGATGCTAAGATTTTCTCCTTTGTGCCATTGTCTGCGCGAAGCCACAATCCTGTGTTGCCCAGTATCCATTTCACAGAACTCAATCGCAGCAAATCAAGGGTTTGAAGGGAGGTTAGGGATTTGTACGTTAGGCGAGTTTCTCCCAGCCAGACGTCAGAGGATTTGTAATTGCGCAATTCCTCGGAAACAAGGAGGCTGAATAAATATGCCCGGTAAGTATTAGCGGGCTCGTAGTCGTCCAGACTGCGCCTGCGAGAAATCATGCCGGACTTATCGCACGGCAAAAACGATCGGTTACAAATTGCCGCGAAACGATATTCGCTTTGTCCGGGCAAAGCCTCTTGAAGAGTCCTGGGAAAATCCTGGACATACTTCGCAACGTTCAGGAATACCTGGGTCTCAATTCGTTTTGTGTTCCAGATGGATAAAGTCAGGGCGATGAGGAAAATGGGAAACAGAAGGTGAAGATGGGGTTTGAGAGGATTCCATCTTGATCGCAGCATCACCATAGCGAATGCTGAGAGGATTAACGCGCACGGAAAAACTAGAACATAGCTGGCTCTGGATGGAAACCTAAAGGCGGAACCAAGCGGGTAATATTTCTCTATCCACCCTGCAAATGGAGTACTGCCACCAATGGAAAGCAACAAGAAAGGAAGACTTATCAGTACCATGCTGAGCAATCCAATTCGAAATCTTCTAAATCGCTTCCAGGCAATGGCGCAGCCAAACAGAATGAATACCGCAGTTATAGGACTCCACGGCGATCCGCTACCCGTGCCGTAGATTGCGGCCATTACATCAAAAGCCGACATAGGATATGCGAGGACCTGCTCCGGAGTTAGGGCACTTTTGTTTCGCAGACCTTCAGCCATTAGTTCCGCTGATGTCAGTAACTGTGGCGCGCAAATAGCAACACATATAGCTGAAGCCAAAAATAGATTCCCCAGAAACGCCATAGGGCTGTGGCGAATTTCCTTGTTTCGGGCTATCAATAGTGTGACGCCGAAAAAAGCACAGACGTGAACTGCGTAAAACGCGCTCTGTGGATGCCCGGCGTATACAAGCATTGCCATTGCAAAACCAAGCTGCGCAGATCTGGAGACTCCAGGTTTCCGAAAAAACCGTTGAAGCGCGAGCATGGCAACAGGCAGCCAGGCGATCACTGCAACGGCGTTTTGCATTACGTGAAAGCTGGCCAGAAACGTTTCGGAAAGTAGTACAGAAAAAACACCAACAATCGCTGCGGGTGGATCGATTCCAAACGACCGGATGAATCCGTAGGTTCCAAATAGAGTGAGCAGGAAATGGAAGATCAGTTCAAAGAAATGCCCCCAATGCAATCCCAGAATTGAGTAGAGTAGCACTCTGGGTGGATATAGAAATCTATGCTGCAAAGTCCCTATCATCGGGTTCCCGGTTGATGCATACGGGTTCCAGGTTGCCAGTTCACCCTTGCTGGCCCGCGCGTGGAAGTATTCCTGCATGGGGAGGTCTTCTGTTATTGTATCAGAGAAAATGTAGGTGGGATCCACGCGATTTAGATTGGTGCGGAAGGCGAGAAAGGCCAGACCGAGTATTAGAATCGCCAGGGGTCCTCTGAATTGAAAAGCGATTCTACCAGAACGTCTGAGCATCTGCAAATTTGAGCATTCATTGGCCCACCGACAAGCAGATTTAAAGAACGGAGCCAGCGTTGGAGTTTGCGAATACTATCGCACTATATCAGTCAGTATGATGGAGCGGTCGTCTTCGCGCTGTGACGATCCCTGAAAATTTAGAACTGCGGTCTTAATCGCTTCCATTGTTTCTTCTGTACTGCGATTCAGATTTTGCCTGAACATGGACAGAAATCCCCGCTCACCAAGCATTTGCCCATCGCGTTCTGCTTCTGTAATTCCGTCCGTATAGACGATTAATCTGGCCGCATCGCCGAGCGGAATTGTGCCTTCCCGAAAACTAACGCGATTAAAAATCCCGAGCATCTTCCCAGTGCTCCGAATAAAGCGTACTTGAGCCTTTTCACCATGGCGCTGGATCAAGAATGCCTTGGGATGACCCGCATTACAGCATTTGATGATCCTCTTTTTGAGGTTAATATAAATGTAAATTGCAGTAATAAAATTGTCAGATAGTTTTCCATATAAAGATTCATTCATCATCCGCATCGTTTTTTCTGGACGTTCTGCATAACTCACATTCTCTTCAAAAGCAAGTTTAACCGTATTGAAGAACATTGCTGCGCCAATTCCGTGACCAGAGATGTCAGCAAGGAAAATCGAATACTCGTTGTCGTCTATCTTGCGAACGTTATAGTAATCACCGCCAACGCTCATTAGAGGATCATACCACAGTGCAAAGTTTATTCTATCATCACCAACGGGCAGCGTCTTCTGAATATTCTTATCCTGGGTTTTTCCTGCGATCCGGATCTCTGAGTCTACGTTTTTCTTCTCTGCAAGGATTTGCTTGTTCAATGCATCCATTTCCTGGACGGCTTTTCGGAGGCGATCGGCCGTTTCGCGATGGAGTGCCCTGATGAAGTTATCAGAAAGTTCTTCAATGATTTCTTTGCTGACTAGGTACTCAAGCCTGCTTTGTGTGGAGAGCCGGCGCAAGAGAGTGAATGTGATTTCACGACGCAGCTCCAGTTCTGCAGAATAGATTTCATCAAACGAAATTTCATAGTCGGAGGAGAACAGCATCCGTCGCACAATCGTTTCAACGTCCGAAAAACCGAATGGCTTATCTTCAAGCAATGAGTAGAGTCTATTCTTATAGATGTTAAAATAGTTCATTACCTTCTGCGGAGTAAGATTCCCGCGAGCGTGGAGAGTTAAGATCCAGCGTCCAATCATAGACGTTTTGCTAAAATCTTTCCCCACAGGATAGAAGGCACGCGCCTGTAGCTCTTTGAGTTGGAAAATTACTTCGCGATGCGACGCAACGAGGCCAGGCATCATCTTCTCAAATGTGGCGCGATGCTCTGATAGAAGTTTCTGAAGAAAATAAATCAGATCATCACGCAGGAACTCATAAAGGTTTTCGCGAACGATTTTCTTATCGAGCGAGGGTTGCCCTGTGGATTTTTCAATGATCAGCTGAACCTTGGCCTGGAACAGATCGACCTCAAACTTGAGGTCTTCTGCTTTGTCCAGGGGTACCGCAGCCATGGCACGCGTTACCGCATCTTGCATCTTATTAATTTCGTTTTGGTCCACGCAGAAAAGCCCTTGTCCCGGACCAAAAACCAGTAAATGGTTTGATTGGAAAGTAAACTTACAAACCCTGGAGTCATGATTCAGCTTACCGAGGCAGTATTACTGGGAATAATTCAGGGGCTAACAGAGTTTATTCCGGTCTCGAGCACGGCACATTTGCGTGTCATCCCGGCACTGCTCGGGCTTCCAGATCCCGGGGCTGCGTATTCTGCAGTCATTCAGCTTGGAACTCTGATATCCTTACTGATCTATTTTCAGAAGGATCTTAAAACGTTCATAGTTGCTTCCACGCAAGGTTTGTTTTCCGGTAAGCCGTTTGAGGAAGAGAACGCTCGTATGCTCTGGTATCTCGCAGTCGGAACTGTACCGGTTTGCATATTTGGTCTCTTGTTTTCAAAATACATTACGGGTGATCTGCGATCCCTCTATGTCATTTCAGCAAGCTTGATCGTCTTTGCAATTATACTGTTTGTTGTGGATCGCTACTCAAAGGGCACCAAGGGCTTGAGTGATTTCAATCTGCGGGATGCTCTCTTGATTGGTCTGGCCCAAAGTCTTGCATTGATTCCTGGAGCATCGCGTTCAGGCATGACTCTGATGATGGGTCTTGGGCTTGGTTACAAACGCGAAAGCAGCATGCGAATTTCTTTTCTATTGAGTATTCCCGCAATTGGTCTTTCCGGGTTCTATGAATTGTACAAAGAACGCGAAGCCTTGGCCGCAACTGGATTTCTGGGATTGCTCATCGCGACAGTTGTTTCAGCAATAGTCGGATACATGAGCGTGGCTTTTCTATTACGATTCCTTCGAACCCATTCTACCAGTTCTTTTGTGATCTATAGAATCGCGCTAGGCGTTGTTCTCTTGATTCTGCTGAAGCTTGGATATCTCAGCGCTCTATAGTTTTCTGAATTGCTTTACCTTGACCGCGGACACCGCGCGGTCTGAGTAGCCTGTGCTGCGGCGATTACTACTTACAGTCGTTTGTATTCTGTTTTTGAATCCAGCGGTTGCTCAGGAAAACATTCTGCCTGTTCCGCGTCCTCCTGATTTTGCAGAACTCTTGCTCAACTCAGATATTGTAGTGCGTGGCAGACTGATTCACTCTCAGGAGTTCAAAATCGGTTCTCTCTCGATGGCTCAACCGCGCTTCATTTGCATGGAGATATTCAAAGCTTCTGCATATTTTCCGCTTTTGCTAGGAGAGCGTTTCACCGTTACGCATCGAATCCGCGCAGATGAATTGGGGCCAGGGTTTCACAGGCCGGCTGACCCGGGAGAATACATAGTTTTCTTAAACGTTCGCAATGTGGAAGCAGGGGGCAAAATTACGGGATATATTGCAGTTTTTCCCGATCCGCAGAGCTATGCAATCTGGGAAGTCACAGATGATCTAATTACACGGGCACGGGCGTTTCGCAGCCAGAGTCAGCCATGATTCTAAACACCCGGATTGCACTATTTCTGGCACTGGCGATTCTACTTCCTTCAATCCTTCAGGCCGACACTTTGTTTCTTGCAAATCAGAAGTACTTGCGTGGAACAATCATTTCTCAAACGCCAGATGAAATCGTTTTCAAAGATGAAAGTGGAATTGAAAGAAGGTTCAAAAAGAAAGACGTGCGCCGAATCGTCTATCAAACTCCGGCGGAACAGGACGCCGCCGATTTAAAACTCGAGAAAGCGCGCACAAAACAGGACAGGATAGATCAGGAACAGCGCCAGGCGCGGGAGAAATTGGATCCGAGACCGGAGCCAATCGTTTCAGACGCCTACATTCCTTCCAATACTTCGGGTAGCAACAATGGGTTTCTGTTGCGAACGTTCGTTTGGCGCGCCCAGCAGCGCAGCGACATTGAAACAAGACTTAACGATGAGCGATTTTATGCAGCCGGACTCTCAGGTGCAGTTGGTTTGAATGCACCATGGAGCAAATCAATTGCGTGGGGTATACCCATTGAAATGGAATATTCCTTTGAAGGATTGCATTTCGAGTTTCGTTACTTACATGCGCTTAGTACACCGCGCGCAATCGGGTTTGAACTGGCGGGAAATTCAGCAAGTCTCGCTGGATCAGGTCGCGCAGATTTTACCGACGTGTATTTGCGTACCACAATGCCTGAACTGATTGCGCGCTATGACGTGAGTCGGGCTGAGTCGCTTACGTTCGCTCTCGTGGCCGGTGCGCGTCAAACAAGGCGTTTGGCGGAGTTCGAGCTGGAATACTTCCCGGTTAATGTGTTTGATTCTACTGGTCTTGCTACTGGTGGCATCGGTCGCTCCCTTGCGTATCGTGTTAGAACCCAAATGAGAGATGCTGTATTTGGTGGAGATCTCAGGGCAAAGCTCAGCGGCGCATCGGAACTTCAATTCAGGCTGACCTTCCAGGTTGGCCAGGGTTTCTGGCGGCAGAATCGCACAACCATTGATGCCCTATCAAATGCGACCGGTTCGGCACTTCTGAGAAACGAAGATGCGCGATATTCTGGCACTGGCTCGACACTGAGTTTTGGGTATTCATATCTCCTCAGCGAGAATTTTAGAATTCTGACCCGGCTGATTCTTGCGGAGTCAACCACGCACACAGGAAAAAATTTGCTGACCAGACTGGAAAGTAACTCCAGTGGAGCCCTTGAACGGTACGCAACCGACCTCGCTCTTTCCGGCCGCAGGCGCAGACAGGCGGATCAATCAGTCGGTTTTGAAATTGGCGGTGAAATCATCCGTTGAGTATCCCCGGGTGAGCTCTTATGGGTTTCAGGATGGCCAGTATCCGCCTGACTGGGCCCGTTTCTTGCTGAGGCCCTTACAGGAATTTCTCATTCAAAACGGGCAATTTTCGGGATTGGCGTAAATCCCATTTCAAGGAAAATTAGAAACATCCGATACATGAGTCAGGCTATGATGACAGCAAGAAAGACCTACGACGCGTACAAGGACACTGAGATTCTCACGGCAAACCAGGGGAAACTCATTGTAATGCTTTATGAGGGAGCCATCCGCTTTCTCCGGCTTGCTGTGGCCAACATGAATCCACGCAAATATGACACTGTGAACCATAACATAATCCGTGCCCAGGATATTGTAACGGAACTCATGCTTTCCTTAAATATGGCAGAGGGCGGCGAAATCGCCCAGAATCTCTTCAATTTATATGCTTATATGAAGAAACGCCTGCTGGAAGGGAATATCAAAAAAGACAATGAGATTCTAGAAGAAGTTATAGCCCTGCTCGAGCAAATGCGCGATGCATGGGACCAGGCGGCGCGTGAGACCACTCCAGGACGTCAAAACACAGCCCCCAGAGACAAGGGTGCATCCTTCTCAATCACAGGTTGAGCGCGAGCTCAGAGTCCTGAAGTTTCGCCTCCAGCGGCAACGCCGGTTCCTTGAGACAGGTAGGCTCGACAGGTTTCTCTCACTTTCAGAATCGCTTCGGAAAGATTTTCCAGATATAATGCAACGTGCCGCGCAACATGCGGATGCTGACATTCGTGTTCTGGCCCTTCAGTGCAAGGAGCTATTAGACGGAATGATTCCGAGAATGGAAAAGGCCTTAATAAAAATTAAAGGCGATGGGGTACGAACGGAAATCGAACGGAAAATCCGTGAATTTCTCGCAAAAAAGGAAGAACCCTGAGAGACTGGCATCGTCCATAATCTTTGCGGGGGAACCATGCGCTTTAAGAAATCGCTCTTTCTACTACTTTTACTTTGTCTGTCTCTTACTGGAGTCCAGGCAAAACGATACGCTCTCATTATGGGGAGTAACTATACAGGTAACGCAGCAGGGATACCCCCGCTGGAACTTTGTGAGGCTGATGCGGCCCTAATGGAGCAAACCCTCCGTGCAAACGGTTCATACGATGAAGTCAAGGTTCTACTTGGCCGTATGGTCATAGCTACTAAAGTAGAAGAGGCTATGCGAAGCCTTGCCGCCAACGTTACCGCGGCTGATACTGTTGCGATTTATTTCTCCGGCCATGGAACCTATCAGCGTGATGCAAGCGCACCAAACGGACTTAGAAATTACATCGTGATGTTTGACAGGCCGCACGTTTCTGATCTCCAAATAAACGATTGGATCAAAGGAATCAAAACCGTTCGCGTTGCATTTATCTTTGATTGCTGTTACTCGGGTGGGATTGCAAAGAAAGGACGCAAAGGAGCTGGTGATATTCCTGTTGCACCGGGCTCGGATGGAATTGTAATTCAAAACGGAGATGAAAACTTCTATTTTCAGAATCGTGCAATCATTGCATCGAGCGATTCAAATGAAACCTCGATTGAGATTCGGGGTAATATTAATCATGGCGTCTTTACCTACTGGTTCGCGCAGGGACTATTGGCGGCTAACGGTGATTTAAATCGAGACGGCAGTGTTACAGCCCTTGAGGCCTTTGAATGGTCTTCTCGTCGTGTTTCGCAGATGGCTAAGCAGCAATTCCAGCACGACCAGAATCCGCAGATCAGCGGAAATGCAAAAGGAATCTTCCTTACCGGAAGAATCGTTCCAGTCGCACCTGAGCCCAACAAGCCAGAGCCACCCAAGCCTGATCCGCAGAAACCGGAACCGCCAAAACCAGAACCGCAGAAGCCAGAACCAGAGCAACAGGTAGTGGTTACGCCACCTAACGTTGAACCACAACCTCAACCAAACATAAATACAAATGGCAACGTTACAATCTCAACAACCATTTTGAAGAGTATTCTGTCTGGAACACAAACGCCTGATCCAATGATGACAATGCGCAGAATGCGCGGTGTGGATGGCGATCGTAAGATCAAGGTTCGTTTTTCTGGAAGAGAATATCCAACTAACGTTGTCTGGGTCGATCGTGCCGGTCTGAAAGCCGCAACGGGAGAAGACATTCCACTTGGAACCTACACAATTGGCCGCAATGGAACTCCTACGGAAATCCAGAATCGCGTAGCATTGCTACAGATAACGGGCGTTCCAGCAGGTGTCCATGAGGTTCAGATTGAAGCGGACGATTATCCAATCATCAAAGAGAACATTGGTGTTGAAAATGGAATTCCAATTAAGGAGTTCATTGTGGCTTCCATGCGAGGGACAGGCAGCATTCGCGGTAAAGTATTCTTAAAGAATGTTGAGCAGCCCCTGGCCGGTCAGACAGTCTGGATGCCTACCGTGGTCGGAACAAACCAGGTTCACAAGATGAAGACCATGACCGATGGATCATTCTGGTTTTTGAACCTGCCACCAGGTAAATATTACACCATCAAAGCCTCCTTTGAGGAGAACCTGAAAATTGATAACCAGAACCTGGTCGTTAAGGAAGGGGATACTACAAAGGTAGACGTGATACTGAACCAAAAAAACTTTAAATAATTGAGTAAGGGGGGAGTCTCCCCCCAACCATTTTTATGAAGTTGATTCTATTTGCCCTGGCAGTAACACTTCTCTATCAATTCTGCCGGGGTATTATGGCTAGAGTAGGCCGGCCAGACATCGAGCCTCCGGGCCAGCGCAAACCCGTATTCCGCATTGTTCAGAAAAAGCCCGGTTGGGAGAAAGACATAACCCATCGCAGCCGAATTCTTGACGAGGATTCGCGCCCAGACCGATAATTGGAGTAGGTATGCATTCATCTATTGTACGCGCATTCTATCCGGTCTGTCTGCTTGGGCTGAGCCTGCTAATAGCCTGTACGCCGTTTCAGACGCGGGACGATTTCAACAGCGCCAGGAAGGAAGCCCAGAAGGGTGGTGCAGCCTGTCGCCAGGTTACAGATTCCATTCTTCAAAATCTGACCAGGATTCCCGGGAATCTGCGCGGTGAGGCGCTGGACGTAGTCATTGCATGTCCAGGGGACATCGGCGATCGCGCCGTTCTTACAATAAGCCAGCGCGCGGAATTCCAGGATCCGGAATCAAAAAAGAAAATAATAAATCGCCTGATGCAATCAGAGAGCAAAGAGGCTACGGATTACGTTCTCAAGGAGATAGCTGCAAATCCGGCACTCATTGACGATGCAATGGTTAAGTGGCTGTTAGAGCGTGACCCGCCTGGTGCAGCAGATCTATTGCTGGCTCAGGTCCAGGCTAAGCCCGAAATCCTAAACGACGGGATTGCAACCTACTTTGGCAAGAAGAAGCTGACGGCTGCTGTGCCTTTGCTGATCGCAAGCATCAAGGCTAACCGGAGTCCCGAAGCGTCGCTCCGTGCTCTGAGCCAGATCGGCGGGACAGAAGCAAATCAGACTATTATTGACGTAGCAAAGACAGATAATGCTGCGCGCGTTGAAGCATTGCGGTTGTTGCCTCAAATCAAAGACGAAAGCAAAAAAACTGAAATCATGAAGTTGCTCACTGAAACCTGGGACAAGGGATCCGGTCCGGTTAGAAGTACGTCGCTTGAAAGTCTGGCCAAAATGCGAGGACTGGAACCCGAGGGTCTTGAACGGGATTTACTGTTTTCAATGAGCGACGTTCAAGGTGATCTTGCAGTCAATACCCTGAGCGACAAGAAAAGAGAGTCGACTAACGTTCCAGCAACTTCACGCGACCTGAAACCTTCAACTCCGAGGGTTGATGTAAAGAAAGACTCAAAACCTGATGTGAAAGTAGATGCCAAAACGGAAGCTAAGAAAGATGCAAGGCCCGTAGACAAACCTACTGATAAGAAAGAAACTAAACCAGCAACTGCCGAGCGAGAACCGCTACCGGTAGATGAACGCGCATCGATTGCATACAAGCAACGCATCAGCAATATTTTTACGGATACATTTGGAGATGGTGGATCTGCAATTCTACGGCGTATTCAAGACTCTCTATACACTTATTCTGAATCCAATACACCATCCGCTGAATTCATAATTCGTGCCTATAAGAAGCGCTACGGCGGAAACGATGCGGCTGTGCGCAAAATGCTGGCTCGCGGACTTAAGCAACCAGATTGCTTAAACGCTGTTCTAACCAACGTGCGCGCTGAGTATCCATCCAAAGAAATGCAAATCTACGCCCTCTCCAAACTTTTTGCTTTGAAGCGCTGGCAGTCGCAGGTTCTGCTTGAGGTCAGCCAGGAATTACAACTGTAATGCGTCGCCTTTTGATCTTACTTGGAGTTTGCTTTCTGCTTCTGGGTTCTACCGCATGCAGCAGAACAATTAAGGGCGAGTTTGGTTTTAGTCCCGTAGATCGTCGCGAATCTGAACCACTTGAACGGACCATTTTGCTTGAAACGGAGTTTCGTCTGGGCCGGGAGAATTTGTATTTTTACGATTACCAGACTATCTGGTGGATTTATCGCATGGAAGCCGGGCCGTACACACAAGGAGATTTCCTGGTTTCACTCTATGAAGACAGCCTTACTCCCGAACCCGTTGAGGTTGACATGAGACACGTTGACGTAGAGCGTCAGCACGGAGTTGGAATCATTCGTCAGCGATACGAACCACTCAAGCCCGGTGATTACATTATTCGCATCGCGCAGCATTCGCATGTTGTTGACCAGGCGAATTTTAGAATCCTCCCGGCCGAGGAAGATTCGGGCGCGATGGGAGAAGAAGGCGATTCTGTCGATTCAGGCGATGAAATTATCCGTTATTCGCAGCGCCAGGGCAAAATCTAGACTTGAAATCAATCACAGCGGAGATATTGCTTTCACGCATTCGTTCCGCTGCAGTCAAACACCCCGAAGCTCCGATAGATTTCAAACGCGCAGCCGTTGCTATGATTTTACAGGGCACGGCGAGCAACGAGCCGGACTCCCTTGGATCTCTGCGCGCCCTCTTCATTCAACGTTCCGCGTATGAAAAGGATCCCTGGTCCGGTCACATGGCATTTCCTGGTGGCGGTGTAGATCCAACCGATAGCGATCCCCTTGCGGCTGCAATGCGCGAAGTCGACGAGGAAGTAGGCTTGATTCTTGACCGGGACGAACTGGTTGGAGGAATTCCTGAGATCCGCGCATCTGCCCGCGGACAGATGCTTAATTTACAGGTGTATCCTTTTGTATTTCTAAAGACGGGGGAAGTGAAGCTTCGGCTGAATCAGGAGGTGGCAAATACCGTCTGGATTCCGATGGACCTGATTTTGGATGAAAGCCGTCACGGGAAATTCATGAACCACTACAAAGACAAAACGGTAGAGATGTCATGTATTGAATATGAGGGCTATCGTATCTGGGGGATGACGTATCGTATGATTCAGAATCTAATTCAACTGGTCAGGACTCAATCTTGAAACTGCATCATGTTGCACTTGTGGCTGAGGATGTGAGCCGTGTCGCGGAGTTCTATGAAACTCTCGGGCTTAAACGAATCAAAGAGCAAAGTGATAACAAAGGAATTCGTTCAGTTTGGCTGGAAATAGGTGAATCAATCCTAATGATTGAGCGCGCCGATCTTACCTTAGCCAAACCAATAGCGGGTTTTCATGACAAATCTCCAGGATACCATTTGCTTGCGTTCAGAATCCAACGCAAAGAAAAGGATTTTTGGATGACTAAGCTTTCTGAACTCAGAATTCCAATCGTATACTTTACGGACTATACAATGTATCTGATGGACCCGGAACGCAATCGCATAGGACTTTCGTTTTACGGAGAAGAGGAGGGCTAGATATAGGGAACGGCCTTAGCGGCTATTTACCCATGCGCTTCATTACTTCGCGCACAAGACCTGAGAAATCTTTCTTTATTTCCGAATAACGTTCACTTTTGGCAGTGAAAATGTTTTCACGGCTTCCCAGGAGTTCCGCGACTCCAATTCGATCTATGATCATCGAATCAAACAGAAGATCACCGTAGCGTTCACGCAATTTCTGCGAATGCTCATCATGCTCTTTGACCATATGTCCGCCAGCCTGGCGCACGCGATTTCTAGCAATACCTAGAAACTCGGCCTGTGTGGTTCCGCCGCGTTCCCGAACTTCTTCCTGCATTGCCTTGATATGCTGGAGAATAAATGGAATCCCGTAGCAGGAAATGAAATCGGGAATAGTTGGAACCAGGAAGTAGTCGCTTGCAATGATAGCATTGCGCGCCACCATATAGATGTTTGGCGGGCAGTCGCATAGAATGATGTCGTATTTCTTGCGGACTTTTGCAAGGGCATCGCGCAGGATCAGATAGCGCTGCAGATGATATTCCTCTGCATTCAAGCGATTTGGTTTTTTTGCCACAAGCTTCATTTCGTAATCTGGAAGGTCCAGATGCCCGGGTAGCAAATCGAGTCCAGGCAATTGACCCGGCATACTATCCCAGGCCCGATCCAGGGCGTTTTCGATAATCCAATCGGGATTGCATTCTGGTGTGTCGGAATCGTAGAATGATTGAATCAGCTCGCGGATCGATCCCTGTTTTTCAACTCGATCAGCCCAGTAGTGCTCATCAACCGTGGAAAGTGAAAGGCTACACTGTGGGTCCAGGTCAACAAGCAGCACTCGCTTCTGAAAGAGTGTGACCAGGCCTACGCCCAGCTCCAGGGTCAGCGTGGTCTTACCGACTCCGCCCTTATAATTGATTACGGAAATGATCTCGGACATGTTTTGGCTATAGTATCGGCGAAAAGGGACTGCAGCCCCGCTCCGAAAGCCCGAATTGTTATAGGTTCAGTTCCGGGCGCCAGTGCAGACTCCTGCCCGGCCAGGCCAGCGGGCCGGAAAACAGGGTTGAACGCCGAATGGACATAGTTTCAATGAACATCAGGAGCATTTCATGCGAACAGGCAATCCAGCTTTAAACGATAGGGTTTTTCAGAACTACGCAGGCCAGGGGGTTCAGAACGAAACAATGACCCTTCAAGGGACAATCAACAAAACGCTTATTTTGGTCGGGATTGCGCTGGTTACAGCCTCCTACACCTGGGGGCAATACCTTGGCGGCAATACGCAAATGGCCATGATGGTTGCAGTGGGTGGCGCGGTTGGTGGTCTAATCACAGGCTTAATCTGCGCGTTCAAGCCCGCTTCAAGCCCAATCACAGCTCCCCTCTACGCGCTCTTTGAGGGTCTATTCCTTGGCGGCTTTTCTGGTCTCATGGAGATGCGTTTTCCTGGGATAGTAATCCAGGCAGTAGCGCTCACGTTTGGAACTCTCGTGGTTCTACTCATTGCATACAAAACTCAATTGATTAAGGTCACAGAAAATCTGCGGCTTGGAATTACGGCGGCCACAGGTGCGATTGCTCTTTTCTATTTTGTCACTTTTATTCTAAGCTTTTTTGGGATTCACGTTCCATACATTCATGAAAGTGGACTGATTGGAATTGGGTTTAGTCTATTCGTTGTGGCGATTGCGGCAATGAACCTTGTACTCGATTTTGATTTTATTGAAAATGGATCCAACACTGGCGCTCCGAAGTTTATGGAATGGTATGCTGGCTTTGGTTTGCTAGTGACTCTGATCTGGCTTTACATCGAGATTCTGCGTCTTCTTTCTAAGTTAAGAAGCCGCTGAGTTTTCCTTCTTCAAGGCCTCCGTGATAAGATTCACGCCGGCCTTGAGGAATACAGCTGCAAGGCGGCCTATAATCAATAGAAAGAAGACGCTAAGAAAAAGCGTCATATAGCCGCCCACAATTTCAATCTGTTCATCTTTTATAAGTGAAACATCCGGCTTAAGCGATTCCAGCAATGACTTCTGTTCAATCTTTTTTTCAGGCTGAACTATTTTACGAAGTTCCAGCCATGGTTTCAAATTCATAGGCTGATCCAGAACCGCGGTGGCGCGCTCGTATGTTTTGAAAGCGAGGAAAGCTCCAAAGCTTAGGAGCACGCAACCTAGAACCAGTTGTGCGATTTTTCCTGGAGACATGCTTTGTACATTCATGCGGACAAATGATGGACTCCATTCGAGACTTCAAGCTATAAGTTGGTCCGTCTTCTCCGCTATGGCTACGGCGAATCTTGCGTGATGACAAGCTTGATCGATGGCTCAAGCCAGGCTTCCGCCGCGTCCTTCAAGAGAGCTGTCTTTGTAACGATTGCACCAGGGTTGAATTTTCCTGATGCTACCCATTTTAGAATTTCCGGCATCGTTTCGCGTGAATCCACGCGACCAATGTCTACGGATGCTCCCTTCAAATACATATCCATGTAAGGAAACTCAAGACGATTGGTCCAGTAGATGGAAGCCGATGTTACTTTTCCGCCGAAGTCTGCGGATCGCAGACAAAACTGAAAACCAGCCTCTGAATTGTTGGCATCCACGACGATTGGAAACTTTTTATCCCAGCTCTTAGGAAGAGTCTCAACCTGCTCCACTGGAACTCCAAGTTTTTCCGCAATGCCCAGTCGCTCTTTGTCATTGTCGATGTAGAGAACCTCTGCTCCCATTGCTTTAGCCAGGCTTGCTGTGTAGAGTCCAATGCTTGAAGCAAATCCACCCAGTACCAGAACCGGTTGGAGTCTGTTCGCGAGGTACTTTCCTGCAAGTTTCCAGGCCTCAGAAATGTTATCGCTCAAACTTGCAAGGCCTACAAGGTCTGCTCCTTCCGGCAATTTGAGAAGCATCTGTTGAGCATACGGAACCAGGACCTTTTCTGCAAGTGCGCCGCCATATTTCTTTCCACCTGGCCCCATTCCATAATCCATTGGTCCTGTAGTCTCGCAATTCCTGGAAAATGCGCGCGCGCAAGCGGGACAACTACCGCAGGAAACCTGGAAAGGAACTACAACCTTTGTTCCCGGAGGAAACCCAACTACGTCTTCGCTTGTCTGAACTACCTCACCCACGAACTCATGCCCCAGCGCAAAGCCTGGCCTAAACAAAGTCTGGCCGTGAATGATTGGCAGGTCCAGATCACAGCGTGCCACGGCTAATGGACGTACAATCGCTTGATTTTTGCCTTCCAGAACCGGGTCCGGAACATCCCGCCATTCTATGGTGTGCTTTTTAACGAAAACTAGCTGACGCATACTTTTCTCCTTCGGCCAATCTGCCGGGGTCGACCCCATCTGTATGAGAGGGGGGGGGCAGACAGATCGTTCTGTCTGTATGAATTCTTGCTGTGCTTTTTAGCAACTTTTTTAGCAACCGGCGGAAAAAAAACGGAGGGCTTGACGACCCGACCGTCCCCGCGCAGAAACAGGTTATGAATTGCCCAAAATGCTCGGCTCCAATGGAAACCAAAGGCATCGATGAAGTTGAAATCGACCTCTGCACATCGTGCGGTGGGATCTTCCTGGATGATGGTGAGTTTCAGAGTTTTACAGGAATGGATCCTCAGACCGGTGCGGTGAAGCTTGCGAAATTCGTAAAGGTCCTTTCGAAGCTAAACGAGCGGGCCATCATGGACGAGCTTACTGGAGTCTATTCTCGAAAATATTTCAACGAATACATGGAAGCTATTTTTTCGAATTCTAAGCGTGGTCGCATAACGGTAATAGGAATTGACGTGGATCATTTTAAAACGGTGAACACCGAATATGGCCACGATGGTGGGGATGCCGTTCTTCGAACTGTTGCGCAGAGATTGAAAATGTGTGTTCGCTCCTCACGCGATGACGGTGTGTTTCGTCTTGGTGGAGAAGAGTTCGTTGTGGTTCTATTGGAACTGAGTCCGGAGGATAGTTTTAATACAGCAGAAAACCTGCGTAAGCTTGTTCAATTTGATCCAGTAAAAATGCCTGACGGTCGAGAAAAATCCATTACGATTTCTGCCGGTGTTGCCCTGGCGCGGGAAACGGACACACCGGATTCGTTGTACAAACGCGCTGACGAATTATTGTATCAAGCAAAGAACACAGGAAGAAACAAGATTGTAATGGAAGGTGTTGCGACAGGGTAACAAGACCGGATAAGGCGGTCCACCATTACTTTATTGCAGATTTTGCGCAGACGGGTTGGCTTACAGTAACCCTTGTTTTTCCAATTCCTTTCTGAACGCCTGTCCGGGCACGGATCCTTTCTTAAAGAAGACAGCAGGCTTGCCAATTGGTGCATCAACCACTATGCGAGTTCCGGAATCGGTTGATCCTTTAACGTCTCCTGTCCAGATATGGACCCATTCTCCTCTGGGCAAATAGACCGAGACTGTCCTTGTGTCAGGATCAAGAACCGGAGCAACCAGGATCTCCGATCCAACCAGGAACTCTTCGAATCGAATGCGTCTTACTTCCGGGTCTTCCGGATAGTGCAGATATAAATGTCGCATAACGGGCCATCCTTTCCGGGAAGCCTCTTCCATCAGTTGCTTTCTATATTCAAACCAGGCAGCATGAATCTTAGCGAATCGCACAAAATGTTTCAATGTCTCCGCATCGGAATTGAACTGATGATTCTCGTCTGGGCGATTCCCTTCGTGCGACCGATAGACAGTCTGGAATGCACCAAGCTCCGACCAGCGTAGCAGAAGCTCTTTAGAGCGATGATAATTCTTAAGCGGGTTATTGATCGTGGTATAACCACCAATGTCAGAATGATTGAGGGAAAATCCGGAAATGCCACCACTCAGTACACCTGTGATCGAGGATTTTATTCCGTCGTTTTCGTCCCAGTCCACCATTTGATCACCCAGCCAGAAGAGCGTTGCTTCACCGGGACTCTTGGTGAAACCGGACCGGCAGAAAAATACAATGTCGTTTCGATTGGATTCGCTTGCAGCTTCACGATTGAGCGCTGCCCATTCTTCCGGGTATCGGTTATGATAGCTAGCAGCACTTTCGCCTGAGTAGAGTTTAGCATCAAAAGGAAGGGCTTCGCCGAAATCAGCCATCCAACCGGAAACTCCGGAAGCAATGAGCTCAGTTTTAATGACGTCTTTCATCCACCGCCGTGCTTCAGGGTTGGTTAGATCTATCATTGCGGCAGAAAAATCAGTATTCAGAATCAGGTAAGGTGACCCATCTCCATGGCGAATCAGGTACCCACGGGAACTGGCCTCTGCAAATAAATTGCGCCTAACGTTAGTTTTCTTTCCTGCTACGTCCGCAATGAACGGATTTACATAGCTCATTACGCGGATGTCACGCAGTTTCAGATCGGCTAGAAGTTCATCCCAGCCCGGATAGCGGTCCCTGTCCAATTCCCAGTTCCACCAGAGTTGCTTTCCAAAATTTGTGGTTCTTTGACCTACCCAGTCCTGCAGCCAGAATGCAGCGACGGGAGCTTTCTGCGCGTCTAGCTCTGCAAGTGCCTTCTTAACTACGTTGGTTCCGCCCTGCATCCCGACGATTGCACCGCGATGTACCCAATCTGGCAAAGGACGCATTCTTCCGGAGTATTGAGTATAGCTCTCCACCAACTCAAGAGGAGTTCCAGGAAATAGGATTCTGCCCGTGGCAGTAGAAGAGTGAACGGTAATTGTCAGGGAATCATCCTGGCGAAGATCAAAAATGGAATGTTCGGAATTTTCCAGGAAAAGGGAACGGCCCTTTGATGTAATAAATTGTGGTACTGAGATGTAGGTCGTATGCCAGTCCCCACCTGCTCCCGCCGTAAGATTTGCCCCGATCGTGATGGGTTGTGTGCCGCGACCAACGCCCTGTTCCTGAGTTAGAATCGGAACTTCACGACCTTTCAAATCAAAATAGGTAAACTGCTCACCAAATCCAAAAAAGGATTCAGTCTTGTCGCTTGCAAGCGTTAGGTACACGCGATTGATTTCTGTCAGTTTGCTATCGATGCGCGCTTCAAATCGAAGTTGATTCCCAGTATTCTGAAACGTTAGTTGATATGGAATGCGTGGCTCACCGCCAGTACAGGCCAACTCACCTTTGATAATTAGTCGATCCGACTTCGAGTCCATTGAAGCAATTGACTGTTGCGTACAAAATGATTTGATAGAATCCTTTATATTAAAAGAGCCGCGAGATTCTTTGACTGCAGCTTCACCGTGCGCTGCATTTATGAAACTCACGCCCGGCAATGAACTCCACAAAGACGGATTACCCGGCACGCCGATCCTGAGCCTGGGAGGAGATGATTCGACTGCAACTTCGAACGTGCCCAGGCGAATGGTGCCCGTGGTTTCAACGACAAGCTTTCCAGAAGGAGCTTGCGCACAGTTGCAGATGAAAGAGATAATTGAGAGTGACAAGAAGTAACAGGGAAGGTTGCGCATAAGACCTCGAGGGGGCTATGGCATACTTCCCTGGCGGTATGCGTCAAATAATTTTTGAACCGCTTCGGTTGCGAGCAATGTTCCGTTTGCGACTTTAGTCTCTACCTCAGTAAGTTTGGACCTAACACTTGCGCTGGCATAGAAGTTACGTACCAATCCATCTTTGATGCGATCGTGCATCCAATCCGTGAGTTGAGCGCATCTTCGCAGATGAAATAGAGAGCTTGTTGGCGGCTTAACAGTTAGATCATTGTAACCCTGATGAATGCAAAATTCATGAAGCGTAACCAGTAATTGGTCCAGACCTTCACCAGTTGTAGCACTTCCCGCAAGCACCGGGATCTGCCAGCCAGACGTTCGCGGGCGCTGGTAGTGCAGGGCTGACTCGAGTTCTGCTCTTGACCGAAGCGCAGAAGGACGGTCCATATCGCTCTTATTTACGAACACACAATCAGCAATCTCTAGAATCCCCTTCTTGATTCCTTGCAATTCGTCGCCAGCATTTGGAAGTTGAAGCAAGAGATAAAAATCCGTCATCCCGGCTGCGTCGATTTCCGATTGGCCAACACCAACGGTCTCAAGGATAATCCTATCAAATCCAGCAGCTTCAACCAGCCAGATTACTTCGCGCGTGCGTCGGCTTACTCCGCCCAGGGATCCACCGGAGGGACTAGGGCGCACAAACGCCGAGGGATGCGCTGATAGAATTGACATGCGTGTTTTGTCGCCAAGGATTGATCCACCCGTGATGCTTGATGTTGGATCAACTGCAAGTACAGCCACCTTGCTTCCGGCTTGAATAGACTTCATTCCGAATGCTTCAATGAAAGTAGATTTACCGGCCCCCGGTGAACCCGAGACTGCAACGCGCACTGATCGGCCGGTTTGCGGGAGAATTTCCTGCAGTAAAGCGTCAGCTTCGAGTTCATCCTCAGGGCGCGTACTTTCAATCAATGTAATCGCGCGGGCCAACATGCGGCGGTCGCCTGCGAGAATTGCAGGCACTTCAATCTTCATTGCACTCAGCAATCGTGATCGCGCTTGAATCCGCAATTGAAAAACGAATTTTGAACTTGACCGGCATTGCGTTCGGCGGGTCCACTATGGCATGATACTAATCACCGGGGCGGCGGGATTGATCGGCAGTGCCGTAGTTCGCGAGCTAAACAGACGCGGGCGTTACGATTTGATTCTGGTTGATCACTTAGGAAGCAGCGATAAATGGATGAATCTGCGATCGCTTCGATTTGCACACTACACGGAAAAGGAAATTCTTCTAAGTCAGCTTCAAATGGGCGGCAGCAGTCTGTTTGGCGTTACACATATAATTCACCTTGGTGCTTGCAGCTCAACAACAGAGAAAGACGCAAGTTACTTGATACAAAACAACTATCAGTATTCTATAAGGTTGGCTGAATTCGCAACTCAGAAAGGAATTCGTATGGTCTATGCATCAAGTGCGGCTACGTATGGTGAAGGCCACGATGGGTTTGAAGATGATATTTCCTTATTAAATTCCCTCAGGCCGCTCAACCCTTACGGATATTCAAAACACATTTTCGATCTATGGCTGCGTGACAGGCATTTTGATCCCGGCTTTGCTGGTATAAAGTATTTCAATGTGTATGGTCCAAATGAGTATCATAAGGGTGACATGATGTCTGTTGTGCTCAAAGCGTATCGACAGATTCAGTCAGAGGGTAAGATCAAGCTTTTCCGGAGTTACAAAACTGACGTTCGTGACGGGGAGCAGCAGAGGGATTTTCTATACGTGGAAGACGCAGCCAGAATGACAGTATTCCTGGCACTTGAAAGTCAAGCAACGGGGATATTCAATGCTGGAAGTGGATCCGCAAACACGTGGCTGGCGCTTTCAGAAGCAATCTTTTCATCAATGGGAAAACCTCCGCAGGTTGAATTTGTGGATATGCCAGAATGGCTGCGGCCCAAATATCAATACTACACGTGCGCGCCAATGAAACGCCTGCAGGAAGCTGGATTTGTAAAACCTACTACCCCGTTAGGTGACGCAGTCAAAGACTACGTCGCTGGTTATCTCATGAAGGACGAGGCCCGCGCCTGACGTGAGCCAGCGTTCGTCATTTTACTTTTGCAATAATTTGCAGGCCCTTGCAGCCAGGCTCGATGAGCATTTGCGGGAGGGCTGGCAGAAACGCGATCCCCTTGTCCCTGTCAATATACTCGTTCCAAACCGAAATGTTGCGCGGTGGCTGCAAATGTTCCTGGCCGAAGCACAGGGACCAACCGGTGTTTGCGCGAACATGAGGTTTCTGTATCTTGAAGAAGGTCTTAAGCACTACCTGGCCAAACTTGATCCAAAGAAACGATCTGTGCGGATTGTTTCAAGAGATGAAACAGAGCTATTCTTGCTCGAAGCTTTGTTGTCTGGCCAATTAAAAGGACATCTGGGAAACTATATTTCTGACGCAACACCGCGCAAGACACATCAGCTAGCTTCGCGCCTTGCATCCCTATTTCAAGAATACGAATATCACAGAAGCGATTGGATTCAGAACTGGATTGCCGGTAAGTTTGGCAAGGGCCTGGCTGCAGAGCAAGCTAAGATCTATGCGCAAATTCGCCAAAACATTCGATCCAGGGACGCAACGGCAAGTTCTCTTGGTGAGTATGCATCCGCTGTATTTGCAGACTTGAAACCGGAACCAGGGGTCCAGGAAGAAATCTTTGTGTTTGCAGTCTCGCAAATTTCCGACTTACACCAGGGAATTCTCTTTTCCATGAGCGCCCTGTTGCCCGTTCGGTATTTTATGGTAGATACCGCCATGTCTGGCGGCGATGATGAATGGCGGCTAACGTCCAAACCTACATTTAAGACGGATACGGGTTTTCCACGAAGCTGGCTCGATCCGCATAGGAGAACGCTGCTTACCATGCATTCAGCCAGGAGGCCAGAGCACGATTGGTTTGTTAGAAGAGTAACTCCAGAAGGTCCGGAATTGCTTAAGGCCCTGCAGCGCGCAGTATTGAAGCAACCTGCTCGCAAGATTCCGGCTCAACTTGAGATGAATCCCAGTGTGCGAATTTTTGCCTGCCCTGGAATCTTTCGTGAAGCTGAGACGGTCTATCACAGCATTATGGCGGAAATGGAGCGCGATCCGGATTTGACGTTAACAGATATTGCCGTGCTCGTTCCGGATATGACAAAATATCGCCCGGTGCTAGAGTCCATTTTTGAAAGAGATCTCGACGCAGACGACCGTGTCAGAATTCCATTTAGCATAACAGACTTCAGTTCCAATCAAACCAGTGTATATGCCCGCGGTATCGAATCCCTCCTCAATCTGGTTGAAGGTGATTTTTCTCGCAGTGAGATGTTTGAACTGTTTATGAATCCGTGCTTCCAGGAAAGAAAGGGTGTTACCCGTCAAGACGTAGCCGGGTGGTTGCAGTTAGCAGAATCGCTTGGAATACACCGAGGGTTAAATGGTCGCCATAGCTTTCATTCTGGCTTGAAGCGACTACGAATGGGTTTCATAGTTCAGAACCAACTCGATCGTCAAGGCGATGCAATCGCGATGGCTGATCCATTTGTAGACGAACGCGCAGTTGGCATTCTTTCGGTTATCGTTTCTGACCTGGAGGAGAAACTGGAATCTATTTGCGCGGCGCCGCCAGAGAGATTGCATTTGCTCTTGAATGATCTATTCGACTCCTTTCTTGCGATTCCAGAGGGAATGTCTTATGAGATGCGGGTGCGTGAAAAACTTGCCGCTCTCTTTGCAATGCTTCGCAAGTTTGAACCAAAGAATATCAGATTTGAGGTTCTACGGGAAATTATACTTGAGGCTGTTCAAGGATTGTCCGCTAGTAGAGGAGAATACCTGGCCAATGGAGTAACGTTATCTGCTCTGCAGCCAATGCGTCCCATTCCTTTCAAGCTTTTGTACATCATGGGCATGGAAGAAGGAAGATTTCCCGGTCGTGCGGACGAATCGGAAATGGATTTGCGGATTGCTCGTCCCATTCCGAGCGATGTTTCTTTGCCTGAAGCAAACCGTTTACTTCTACTTGAAGCTATAATGTCCGCCACCGAAAAGCTGATCGTTACCTATAACTGCCGCGATATCCGTCGCGACGCTCGATTTGAAATATCAACTGCAATCTCTGAGATTGTAGCCTTTGCGGAAGATTACGCAGGCCAAATCCCAGTTCATTTTCTGCCGTTGACCGCGTCCAGTGGAGAACCCGAAGGCAATATCGTTCATGTTTCTCCGGCCGAGCAGGCAATGGCCATGTTTCATGCCGGCGTTTCAAGTGAAGCACTGGCCGTCGAGATCGAGCGCAGAAGAGAAATTTCCACGATAGCTGGCCTCCAAAGCCCTGCGAACCGCAGGATTCCGCGCATTACTCTGGACCAGCTCAGTAGATATCTGACCTATCCACTTGATACCGTTATGCGGCAAATCGGAAGCCTCTATTCAGATGAGGCAGAGGATCTCTCGCTCAAAGACCGGGAGCCGGTGTTCGCGGAGGGCAGCATTTTCTATCGCCTCTGCGGGGACATCCTGACCAATTTTTTTGGACTGGGGAACCGGAAGATTGAAAATCTAGAAGGCCTGGCCTATGAAATGTATAGGCAGCAGGCTAGTACTTTGAAGCTGCCGCTTCCAGCATTTGGTGAGGCGGATCTATTTCCGATTCTGATTCGATGGAGAAAGGCTGCAAGAGATTGGACGCCGCTCCTGGTTGGGCAGCCGTTTTCAGCTTCTACAATTTCTGTTACACTCTACCCGGACGGCTTTCCAGACGGTGTTGAGTTAACGGCAAGGATGAATCTACTTCGCGAGCTGGGCGGCTCAAGCGAGTGCTTGATTCCCATTCACCGCATCAAGGAGCCAGCATTTCTTTCGCCATTCCTGTTTCATCAGGTTAGACGTTGCATTGATGAGGGATCCAAACTGGTTGCCTACCAGGTGGCGTATGGTAAAGGCTCTGCATTCAAGGATTGCACGATGCGAGACGTGGGTGATCCTCAAAGATTCCTCACAGAGATTGCGGGCGATTTTCTTTCTGCCAATTCGCAATTCATTCCGTATGATCTTGTCAAGCAGGTAAAGTCTCTGGATGCTTCGGCCGCTGAATATCAGATGCTGCTTCAGAGTGAACTCGATGAACCGAGCCCGCAGAACTATTGGCGCGATGAGCTGGTTAATCTCGTAACTCCCGAACTGGACGAAACGGCACTGGGGAAAGCTCGACAGAGATTCAAGACGTTTCTGGAAATGTTTCAAAAATGAGCGGGCACAAAGTTGTAGAGGCGTCCGCCGGGACTGGCAAGACGTATTGGATTGAGCAAGAGGTAATGCGGCTAATCGAGGCTGGAGTTCCACTGCCGCAGATACTGCTGGTAACGTTTACGGAAAAAGCTACAACGGAGCTTCATCAACGCATTCGGACCAGTCTGAAAAATGCAATTGTCCAATCCACAAAAGAGCAAACGATCCACGAACGTTTTATAGCCGCGGAACGTGAACTGGACCAGGCATCGATTTTTACAATACACGGTTTCTGCAATCAAATGCTGAACGATTTTGCTTTTGAGATGCAAGAGCATTTTGCGGCAACGCTTGTAAACGACGCTGAAGTCAGGAAGCAGTTGCTCGCGGAAATAGTTCGCTCATGGCCCGAACGATTTGGTGAACACTTGCCGGACATACTTTCCCTCTCCAGCTATCCGGATGTGCATCGAGGTGAAGATGCCAGTGCCTGGGAAACGCGAGCCCTCTCGATCGCTATGCGCATGGGGCCGCGCGATAGACTTATACCCGAAGATCCCCTGGAACCAACTGAACAGGTCATAGAGAAGCTTTCTGGATTAATGGAGAAGGCACTCAGCGCCATCGGATCGCTTAACGTTTCCGATCCTGGCAAGACACCATTGTTTGCGGAGTTTAGAAATCGCTCCGGTGCGCGCGCTGATTCTCCAGAAGCGAAATTCTTAATAGCGCTCGGTAATGAATTCAAACATGTCTCGGCGGAAACTACTTTTCGGAGGAGCGTTCGGATATTTCTCGAAAGGTCAAGGCCTGCGCTGAAATTTTCGCTAGAAGATGCGACTCCCCTGGGAGAGTTTACGCGGAACCTTCAGGGGGTAGTCAGTATGCTGGGTAGCATGCAGCATTATCTCATGGTCGCAGCGGTTAGAGAACTTCAGCAAAAGTTAGAGTCGTGCAAGCAGACTAAAAATCTCAGAAGTTACGATGATATGTTGTCGCGCCTTCACGATGCCGTTATGCGACATGAACTGGTTTGCAACAAGATCAGACAAAGGTATGCGTACGCGATTGTTGATGAATTCCAGGATACTGATCCTATCCAGTGGGAGATATTTCAGAAGCTGTTCGTTGGATCTGAGCAAACTTCTTTGATCCTTGTAGGCGATCCCAAGCAGGCGATCTACGGCTTTCGCGGAGCAAATGTTCGCACTTATAATGTGGCCACCAATTATCTGCTTGGCCTTTCCCCACCGGCTGAGAATGTCCGCCTTGGCACAAGCTATCGTTCATCGCCAGAATTGATGGAGGCTGTGAATGCTCTGTTTGCCTCAACTATCTGGTTCGGCAAGGATTATAAGGATGTTCTGGCTGCACCAATCGAGAAGCGTCGCATAACGTTAGTCGGTGAAGAGCCTGCTTTGAATTTCCTGGATTTACAGGACGTTGAGCGGGCGCCTGTAGCTCGCCGGAAATTTTCGGAATTTGCTGCGAATGAAATTCTCCGCATGATGAACGGCCCGCTTAGAATCGCAGATAAAGGAGCAAATCGACCATTACGATTCAGTGATTTTGCAGTTCTAGTAAAAGCGAAATCCGAATCCCCGAGTATGGAACGCGCGTTTCGTAGCGCTGGAATCCCACACGCATTCTACAAGAAACCGGGCGTGTATGAATCAAAAGAGGCTATGGAGTGGGCTCTAATTCTAAAGGCAACCGATACTCTAGATTTCAATGCAATGCGGAAGGCATTGTTGACACGATTCTTCTCGATACCGATAGGTGATCTCCTGGAAATTGGAGAAATTCCTCCCGCTATTCTGGATCGATTCCGGCATTGGAACAGTCTTGCAATCGAACGCCGCTGGTCAGCGATGTTTTCTCAAATGCTTTTAGACACGCCAATTCTTCTGCCTGGAAATGCCACAGCCATCAGCATGGGAACTGAATTTGTGGATCCCACGGACGACTTTGAAAGAAGGCGAGCGAACCTGGAACAGATCGCGCAGGACCTGGAACTATCTGCAAGGCAGCGCAGGATGAACCTGAGTGAAATGATCGATACGCTCGCAGAACTGCGCGTAGCCCAGGTGACGGCAGATGAATCCACTCTGCACAGTGATGAGTCGGACGCGGATCGTGTCCGGATTATGACGATTCATGCGAGTAAGGGACTTGAGTTTCCATTCGTTTTCATTACTGGCGGCTTCTACGACGGGTATAAGTCCTCATTTTCAGAATACTTTGCATCTCCGGAAAGCCAGGAAAAAATATTCGATCTGGTTCCCGAGAAAAATGCGGAGCTTAGTGCCCAGACAGCTGAGGATCTAAAAAGATTGTACTACGTAGCATTTACCCGGGCGCAGTTCAAGATCTATGCGCCGTTATTCAAGGTAAAAAGCAAAGAAGGCCCCGTTTCAAGTTTGATCTACCCGGCAGCAACAAGCTTACTGCCGAATCTTGCGAATGTAATTTCCATCAAGCGCGAAATATCACCGCCGGTTCCGCTCACAAACAATAGAAAATCAATCCCTATTGGCGAGATTCGCCCATATGCGCAGGTGGCACGCAGAGCGCGCGGGCTAACTTCATACTCGTCAATACTGCGATTGGCCAGGATGAATGAAGCGCCAACTATGGATTTTGGCATTCCGCAGAAACTCGATGAATCGCAGTCTCCGGGAACAACGGAAGAAATTGCTGTTGTTTCTGGGATTGAAGTGTCAGGGACTGGCGGTGCAGATTCCATTCCGGGTGGAGCTCGGACAGGGGATGCGGTTCATTCCATTCTGGAAAAACTCGACTTTGCTACGTTCGATTCTGAAAAGCCTTTTCCTGGAGAAGAACTGCCTCCAGACACCCTTGAATTAATTCGAAATAATCTAGTCAGGAATGGTATCTCAGAAAAACACCAGGGAACAGTAATCAATTTAATCTGGGCTACTCTCAATACTGAGCTGCCGGAGATTGGGAAGTTGGCAAAGGTTACGTCGTTTAGCCCGGAAATGACGTTTATGCTAGCCGTGCCTGAACAAAACGCAAACGCAAAATGGGAACAAATCGTCCTGAGAAAAGGATTTATTTACGGCGCGATGGATCTTGTTTTTCGGCAGAATCAAAAATACTATGTGTTGGATTGGAAGACAAACAAGCTGCCTGTGTACACACAGGATGAATTAGAGAAGTGTATGCAATCGTCGCACTATGATTTGCAGTACGAGATCTATTCACACGCCCTAATTTCCTGGCTGAGTTCAATGCCTGGCTATGAACCAGAGTGGTTTGGTGGTGTATTCTATCTGTTTTTGCGGGGTATGCGACCTGGATCGAATGATGGAGTCTTCTTCCGGCGGCCCAATCCGGATTCACTGCTTTCGATTGGTGAGATCGTGCGTCGTGCGTTTCGAGGAACACATTGAAAACCGTTGAGTGGTTTTCTGAAGCTCCGGAAGACGGGGAGTATTTTGCTCACGCAATTCTGGTGCCGGAACTTGCCTTCTGGATGCATGCGGCTCAGGATATTGAAAGCTTTTCAACGGGGCAAGTCCCGTCTCCCCTTAGACGATTGGTTCTTATTCTGGGTTATTCCTGTACCTATGGAGACCTTTGTATTGAATTGACGCCCGCCAGGATTGCCCATGCGGAATCTAAACTGAGAAAATTGTTAGAACGGCCGATGCCAGGCTTGGATGCAATCATCAAGTTTGCATGTTCACCAAATTTCGAAACAGAGCTACCAGGAATTGTCTCACGCACAATTGACGCGCCTCTCGTGCTTGCTTCTGATGCTGGCCACAGTTTTCTGTATTTTCAAAAGCATTTTGTGTCAAGACGCTCCGTTATCAGGAACTTCCAGTTACTCACAAAAACGCGCCCAGAATCCTGGAACATTGAGCAGGCAATCGTTGCATTCAAGGCCGGTGTCAGCGACCGATTCAATCTGGCAGGGGAGCAGCGGCAGGCGATTGCTCTTGCATTGTACTCTTCCCTGGCAATTGTTACCGGGGGTCCCGGCACGGGTAAAACAACCGTTATTGTCGGAATTCTGCGCGCCCTTGTTTCGCTGGGGATTCAAGCTCGCGAGATTCGAATTGCCACGCCCACCGGGCGTGCTGCAAGGCGGGTGAAACAGGCTATCGATGGATCCATGGACAGAACGTTAAGCGAAATTGAAACAGGAACCCTTCATAGCCTGCTCGGGTTCAGCAGACACAGGGGAGATTTTAAATATTCAGCCCAGGCACAGATCCCTTACAAAGCGATCATTCTCGACGAGGTTTCGATGGTGGACCTTAACATTATGAGTCGATTGCTCGAGTCGATTAGCCCGGGAAAAACACGCCTGATTCTGCTTGGAGATAGGGATCAGTTGCCCTCCGTGGAATCCGGCGCCGTACTGGGTGATATGGTAGAACTACTTTTACCTGAGAGCCAGTCGCCTGGATATAGTAATGGATTCCTGGAATTTTGTAACTCTCTGGACAAGCTAAAGGTAGCGAAGGGCTCAAAGGAAGAGCAAATTGTTCAGCTGCCGCAAATGCTCACAGACAGCATCGTGGAACTGAAATCGTCACATCGCTCTGGTGAGAGTATTCGAACCGCAGCCCTGGAAATCAATCAGGGGAGAATGCCTGCCTGGTCTAAGCAGATCGATTTACAATCCGAAGGTTGCGGGTACTTTGAAATTCAAAACGAGGTTGAGTTTCAAGCGTTAATGGCAAGATGGGCCGGATTGTTTTTTGATCCCGCTTACTTGAATAGTGTTCAGAAAGCCATTGAACTAAATTCAGATTCAAGCGAAGCGCGAAGTATCAGTGAGGCTTTGCTGGCACACGTAACGTCCTATCGTATCCTCAGTTTTACCCGTCATGGCGATCGGGGCACCAGACGCATCAATGCACTTCTCAAACAGCATGCCTATGACCTGGGCCTTCCGTTTGAAGGCGACATGCACGCAGGAATGCCGCTCATGGTTGTCCAAAACGATTATCGCCGAAGGATCTTTAACGGTGAAACCGGTGTGCTCCTGCAGTTCAGAAATGGATTTCGTTGGATGTTTATTGAGGGCGATCGGATGGTCTCGTTAACTCCTGCTGCATTGCCGCAGTGGGAAGCGGCTCATGCAATCACAGTTCACAAAAGTCAGGGCTCGGAATATGACCACGTGCTTATGGTGATGCCGTCGGAATCGGATCATCCAATTCTCAGTCGTCAGATTCTTTATACGGGCCTGACGCGCGCAAAGAAAGGCGTCATCGTTGCCGGATCGCTTGAATCAATTCAGGCCGCACTCACCCAAAGAATTAAGCGAGAGACAGGTGGCCTTAAAATCGATCAAGAAGTTTGATTTTTTGCAGCAATCGCTGTCGTCCACGTACATTAGCCACGCGAATATCGTCTGAATCCACCGGAACCGCAAATAGAAGAGTGCGCGCATAACGTCCTTCCAAAATTGTTCGAGGTATTTTGTCGAATGCTGAAATCAGCGGTTTATCAGAAATAAGATGAGGCTCAGCAATTAGAAAATCGCTGAATGGTTCTTTACGCTGAAACTGAATACTATGACCCGGACCGATCCAGGTTGTACTGCGCCAGGGGAACAGTGCAGTTCTCGCCATTATATCGATGAACCAGGGATGAGGTTCGTCACGAATTGTTACAAGCTCTATTCTGAAAAGGGGCTCTGGATTTTTTACATGCAATTCCACTGCTGGCATGTTTTGCGCGGACATTCCAACCGTGGCAAAGAGCTTTCCCGGTTTCTTGGCATCGGCCTCATTCTCAAGGTATGATTCTGGAATTGTGAACTCTGCCATTGCCATTGCAGGAAATTTACCACCGTCGAGTATATAATATCCGGTATGCGTTCCAAATGCAGTTTCATATTCGGCAAGTAACTGATCGCGGAAATCCTTCCAGAATGTTTTCTGCGTCCGACGATTCCAGTATTCAAGATTCTCTTCCCCGCGTTCTTGCATTCCGCTGGGCATTGGAAATGTACCGTTGTCCGGCGCGATTGCTTCGCGCGAGAATCCGTAGAATCCATCCTGGCCCGCGAAGGGAGGAATGACGGCTGCAATTTCCCCATCAATAAAAAGTGAAACGGCTGTCCCTTCGGAAAACCATACCAGATCCATTTCATCAGCAGAGGGCAGGATGAGTCCGGCGGGATGCCTGCAGGCTGCTTTCCTTTGCATGGGTGCCTGGCCTCGCGACATGGACTCGGAATCATCTTCCGGTGCTGGAATCAAATTCATCACCCAGACTGCTTTTGACGCAGCCTCAATGCCTTCGATAGGATTGAGATACAGGTAGACTGTCCTCCCATCGCTTTCTACGCTGGCGGTGAGCGTTGTGTAAGGATTATCTTCGCGCTTCAGGATTTCTTGCATGAGTAATTCCGTTCAATTGATTCGCACCAATATGTTTGATGAGCTTGCAGCGCAGGCTCGTGCAATCCCTCGTCTTCGCATTAACCATAATTTCCATTCTTCGATGGAAGACAATCCGCATCGTTTTTTGAATGTGATGTTACGCGGGACTTATTTAAGACCTCACCGTCACCTGAGTCCACCCAAGACTGAAAGTTTTGTTTGCCTGGAAGGCCACCTGGCCTTCTTCATTTACGACGGATCCGGCAACATTGAAGCCATGCATGAACTAAATGCGAAGGGACCTGTCATTGGAATCGACATTGCTCCAGGCATCTGGCATACAATCCTCGTACTCTCTGAACGAGCCGTGTTCTTTGAAGTTAAACCGGGACCATATCAAGTCTCAACCGACAAGGAGTTTGTCTCCTGGGCACCAGAAGAAGGAGCACCAGAAGTTCCGGCGTTTCTACAGAAGCTTCTCCAAGAGTACGAGACTAGAAGGTCAGTCTCCTGATCTCAGAGGACAGCCCGCGGCATCAATTTCATAATATCTTCGTATTCGCGTACCATCGAGTGAACGATCTCGCGGGCCGGCGTGATTTCATGGATTTGGGCTACTCCCTGGCCTGCTGACCAGATATCTTTCCAGCGCTTATATTCGTCCAGAGATCCATGCTCTCCGCCCGCCAGAAGATGGGCAGCCTTATCCACGCTTTGTTTTAACCAATTTGCCGGGATTCCGGAAATTTTCTCTGTGTAGACAATATCCTCAGGGCTTGATTCTACCAGCATTGTCTTATACGCGTCCTGAGCCTGGGCTTCCGGTGTGGCTATCAGACGTGTACCGAGATAAACTGCCTCAGCTCCCAATGCAAAAGATGCTACCATTTGTTTGCCGGTGCTAATTGCTCCCGAGGCCACAACAGGAAGTCCAGTTTCTTTTTTTAGGTAAGGGAAGAGGGAGAATGGAGTTATGGCGCCTGCATGCCCGCCGGCTCCAGCAGCAACCGCAATCAGGGCATCTGCCCCGGACTTTGCCACGATCTCTGCATGCTTGAGCGTTGTTACATCGCAGAACAAATGAGCACCGCTGGCTTTGATTTCCTTTGCAATGGTACGCGGCGTTCCAAGGCTCGTAATTACAAGCTCGATCTTCAATTGCATCAGGACATCATACTGTGCTTGCCAGTTGGGATTGTGACCTTTATGCAAGATCAGATTTACTCCAATTGGTTTTTTTGTGCGACTTCTGATTTCCTGGATGCCATCCTTAAGTTGTTCCGGAGATCGATAATTAAGCGATGGGAAGCAGCCAATTCCACCTGCTTCTGAAACCGCAACAACAAGATCCGGATAAGAAACAAGAAACATTGGCGCGCCAATAATTGGAAGATCGATTCCAAGCATGTCTG
>JAIOPQ010000082.1 GCA_021413825.1 Spirochaetia bacterium
ACAGTACCGTTGGACATTCCAGCGCTTGAACTTTGATATCGACGTGCCGTTGGTCGCAGGTAACTCGTATGTGCTTCGTGTTCAGCCATCAGCAAAATCTGAAAGCGGTTACAATCTAGAAACAGAATACATTGTCCATTTTTTTGCAGGGTCGCGACAGGACGCCCCACAGGTTATTTCGATTAGTCCCGCTCAGAATGCGCAGGGAGTGCTTCCTGCTGCATCCGTTCGCATGGTCTTTTCAAGGCCAATGGACAGAACATCGATTCAAAGTTCGTTTAGCATTTCCCCCGGCGTGCCGGGGCAGTATGCCTGGGATGCAGATGATGCAGGTTTCACGTTTACGCCATTTAGCAATCTAACGCTAGGAACCACTTATGCATTGTCTCTTCTAACGGGTGCTCGGGACATCGAGGGGATCCCCATACTAGAACCGTTCAACAGTACATTTCAAGTTGGCTCAATATTTACAAAACCAACAATTACGGATTTCCGGGAGCTGGGCAGTGTCACGCCTATTACAACAGGTATGTCAGGCGTCTACAAAGACTCCAGATTTGTTACGTCTTTTAGCCAGGCAATGAAGTTCCTTGAAACCCAAAACTCCCTGACGTTGACGCGTATAGATGATGGATCCTCCGTGGCTGGATCGTTTCAATGGAACGGTGCCTTTACGCAGCTGACGTTTGTGCCGAACATTGCCCTTGAACCTGCGCACTGGTATAGATTTGAGATTTCAACGAACGCCCAGGATTTAGCCTCAAACGGTCTTGCTCAGGCCTATGCGGTTGATTTCTTCGTGGACAATACCCTGGGCGCAATCAACTCAAACTACCTGGCAACTACTGCGGCCAGTAAGACCCTGCCGGTAGCCGCTCAGGTGCTTACAGTTTCAAACTCGGTCACAAACAATATCAACGTTACTGGCAGCGCCGGGCCGCTTGGTGCCCCGGCACAGATTCAGATTGATTTCTCGCACAGTTTGGATCCAAATACAATTGCGAATAACGTTTCGCTAAATAAGCTTCTTGGGTCTCACACTTCAATTGGCACAATTCAAGGACTGGCGTTGCAGAACGGTGCATTCACCAATAGCAGGCTCATTGTCTATCTGGACGGACTGGGAACAAATGAATATGGCCTAACCGTTTCTGGCTCAAGAAATGGGGTTCGATCTGCTGTTTCTGCCGGTGAAACTGGAACCTGGATGAGCCAGGATGCAATAATCTATTTCAAGGTATTCCCATGAGAGTAACAATAGTTCAATTGATGCTGTTCATCCTGAGTGTTTCAGGCTGCAAAGAAGTTGATAAAAACCTTGGTAAGTTTCTCCTTCCGGGTGGGGGAGGGAGTGTATCCGTCATAGGCACGTATCCACAGGATCATGCGATGGGAGTGAGCGGGTCCGATGAGTACTGGGTTTATTTTAGCGCTGAGATGGACCAGCAAAAGACTCAGGACTCGTTCTCCATTCTTTCTGACTCAGGACGAATAGACGGTAGTTTTCGCTGGGATGCCAATAGAATGGTTTTCAAACCAAAATCCCCTTTAAACGGAACGGGGGAATACACCATGACTGTGGGAAGTAAATCAGAATCAAAGTTTGGAGTTGACCTGGGCCATGATACCGTTATTCGCTTTTACACTACCTCTGACCTGACACATCCTACGCTTACAAGTTCCAACCCTGCAAATGGAGCGACGGGAGTAAATCCGGGAAGCCCAATAGTCTTACAATTCTCTAAACCTATCAGTTTTGCAACCGTTGGATCCGGAATATCGATCAGTCCCTCATTTGTTTTTACCAGTTCGCAGAGTCCAGACTTGACTCAAGTCATCCTTACTCCAGCCGCAGTCCTTGCACCCGGCGCCTATACTGTAACCATCAAAACTGCTCTTGAAGACACCTCAGGCAATGCGCTTCTTTCGCAGCAGACTGTCTTCTTTATTGTGGGAACCAGTTTTATTCCGCCAGCCCTGCTTTCAGCCACATCCGGAGCCACCGCATTGCAAAATGGACTGCTAACCACGGGCGTGGATAGGCAGAATTCAATTGTTCTAACGTTCTCCGCTCCAATGAATCGTCTTTCAGTCGAAAATGCCCTAACGTTCTCACCGTTTGTTGCGTCAAACAAAGTCTGGAATGTTGCTTCAACCCAGCTGACGCTGCAATTTACTCCTGGACTGGATCCCCAGACGTTATACACTCTGAGCCTTGCAACCAGCGCCGCAGATACGAATGCCAATTTTCTAACTACTTCCGGATCTTATCCATTTTATACGGACGGCCCGCTTTCTCAGAGACCTCAGGTACTTGATATTCGACAGATGCGCTCATCTGCACCGAGTGCAGGTTGCACAGACAACGCTGTTACCGGCCCCGCATTTGCCGCCGGACTTGTAGACTTTAGTCCACTGGATACAATTCACTTGATTGACCTTGATCCAGGGGCCGCTGCTTTCAATTGCGTTCTGCAAATTCGCATAACGTTCAACAACAACATGGTTCGCGCAAGTCTCGTGTCCGCGACGTCTTTTACGCCCATGATAAATCCGGCTGCAGCAAGCGTTACGATTCATGACATTCAGGTCGCAGGAAATGTAATGAATCTGCTATTGAAAGGAACCTTCCCGGCGCATACTCCCTCACAGGTTCCGGTATTCCGCCTACGTATTGCCAGCGGTGCGGTCGATACCAATGGTAATTCAATGCAGAATGATTACGACCTGTACCTCAGTTACTAGCGCGGGCGATTAGATGATTGAATTTTTTATTCGCCGTCGAATTGCAACGAGTATGATGTTTGTTGCAGTTCTGATACTGGGCGGAATTTCACTTAGTCGTCTTAAAGTGAGCCTGTTTCCGGACATTGTATTTCCACGGCTGTTTGTTTTGACTCCCTATCAAAGCGTAGGTCCGGAAGAGATTGAAAACCTGGTAACAAGACCAATTGAAGACGGGATCACCGCCGTGAATGGTGTGCGAAACGTTTCCTCCAGATCTCAAGAGGGGCTGTCAATCGTTGAAGTTTCGCTGGAGTGGGGAACTTCGCTGGATCTTGCAACGATCAACATCAGACAAAAAGTGGATCTGGCCCGATCGATTTTGCCACAGGATGCTGGCAAATCGATGATTGTAAAGTTTGATCCTTCAACTGATCCGGTAATCACAGTCGTTGCGCGGCCAGTTGGTGTTGAGTTCGAGAATCTAAGGGACTACGTTGATAAGACTGTGCGCCCCTTCATGGAACGAATTCCAGGCGTGGCGTCGCTGTCAATTCTGGGCGGCTACAGGCGTGAAATTCAGGTGAACGTGGATCGAGCCAAACTATCTGGCTACAATCTCACACTGGACCAGGTAATCCAATCGATTTCATCTTCCAATTTCAATTTTCCGGCAGGAAACGTCAAGAAGGGTGATCGCGAGTACACGGTTCGTATTATGGGTGAGTTTGCTGTGGTAGGCGAGATTCAAGACACTGTTGTCACTACGTCGCGCGAAGGAGTCCCCGTATATCTACGCCAGGTAGCCGAAGTGATCGACGGGAAACGCGAGCGCAAAGGTTCAACCTACTACAATGGAGAGCCCGCCATAATAATTGGAATAAAGAAGGAGGCGGACAAGAATACAATTGAGACCGCCGACTCAATCAGACGATCGCTCACAGACATCAACAGCAAGTTTGGAAAATCCGTGCGTTTCGATATTATTCAGGATCGATCGGGGTATGTGCGCAGTGCTATTGGTGGTGTGGCGCAGGATGCGTTACTTGGATGCGCGATTGCGTTTATTATATTGTTTCTATTTCTCCGTGATATTCGCGCTTCTTCGATTGTAGTAATAACTCTTCCGTTTGCAGTTATTAGTACGTTTGTTCTCATGTATTTGAAAGGAATTTCGCTCAATATCATGAGTCTGGGTGGTCTTTCTATTGGAACGGGCCTCATGCTCGATAATTCCATCGTTGTGCTTGAGGCAATCTATATGGAAATGGAATCCCACCCTGAGCGGTCCTCTTTTCAAAATGCCGTCAACGGTACACGCACTGTAATTGCTTCTGTCAATGCTTCCACACTGACGTCAAGCGTAGTATTTGTTCCGATCATTTTTGTCTCAGGTGTGGCCGGCGAAGTGTTCAGGGACCTTGCGCTTACCGTAACGTTTTCTAACATTAGTTCCTACATCTGTTCGCTTACACTCATTCCCATGCTTGCGACGCTTGACCCTAAGGGGAAGAGTAGAATCTCAAGTTGGATGAATCGTATCAATGCTTCTGCGACACCCGCGCTATTGATTACCGAAGGCTGGTTGAACGCGATCCGATCATTGTACCAGAATGCCATCCGTTATGCGCTTATTCGACCGGGACGTATCCTTGCGGCGGCACTATTGCTTTCTTGCGTTGGCGGGCTGCTTATGATACCGATAGATAGGAGACTTTTCCCTGATGTCGATAGCGGTGACGTGCAGGCCAGGATGGAACTCCCCGGAGGAACGTCGATTGAAGAAGCGGAGGCTTTCCACAAACGCGTTCAGGAATTTCTGAGCAAGAACAAACAATCAGTGCATGCGGTTACAAATATTGGTTTTGATGAAGATGATCTTGCGTCAAGGGTTCGCGGCGTGCGAAAAGGCAACTACGCTGAGAGTGAGTTCTTTGTGAATCCAGACAAGCTCGACTCCGCGCAGTTTATTGAAAATCTAAAGACAGGCCTTTCAGGCCTGGGTGGCATCGATGCTTCGTATCGTATTAAGGGTGATGCGTTGCAAGAGTTGTTGGGCGAATCGGGATCGAAACTCATCTTTGAAGTGGAAGCCCTGGACCGACGCGGAGCTCGTGAAGTGGCATTGTTCGCGTACGGGCGAATTCGAGACAGTGGTCTTGCAAGGTCGGTTCAATCGTCTGCGATTGCACGTGATCCAGAAACCAGAATCCACCTTGACCGTGCTAAGGTCGCGTCGTTTGGAATAACACCCGAGACTGTTGCCTCCGCAATTAGCACAGCTCTCAGGGGAAATGTTTCCACGGTATTTCGTGAAGGTGACAGAGAGATCGACGTGCGAGTTCGCCTGCGCCAGAGCGATCGCACGCGCACAGATCAGTTGCAGAATTTATATGTACAAACCTCCGGCGGTCAGAATGTAGAATTGGGCCGACTGATCCAGCCGATGGAAGGCCTGGGATACACTACAATCTGGCGGCAAAATCAACGACGTGTTGAGCGTGTGGAAGTGGAGTTTGCGGATGGAAAAAGGAAAGACGTTGAACGGTTTCTTTTATCGTTACGCCAGGAATTACCTCGCAATTTTCCAGATCTGTTTTTCAGTGAGACGGCTCCAGAAATCAGAGTGCATGAAGAGAATGAAGAAACTATAGAATCTCTGAAAAATCTGGTATATGCCTTCTTGCTTTCCACTGCATTGATCTACATGCTCCTTGCGGGGCAATTCGAATCGCTCCTGCATCCGCTTACTCTTGCCCTTTCGATCCCAATGATGTTATTTGGAGTCTCCGGTGCGCTCCTTTTGACCGGGCACAGCCTGAACATAACCTCAGCAATTGGAATTGTAATGTTAACGGGCATTGTTGTCAACAATGCCGTTGTGCTCTATGAATACATAACGCAGAAGCGAGAGGAAGTTGGAGGCGAACATACGTCAGCCGGTATTGCAAAGCTTCCGGAAATAATTGAAATCAGTGGACTTGCGCGAATCCGGCCAATCTTACTTACAACGTTTTGCACGATTCTGGGCCTGCTTCCTTTTGCCCTGGGAATTGGTGATGGAGCGGCCATGCAGGCGCCCATGGCAGTTGTTGTGATCGGGGGGCTGACAGTTTCCACCATTCTAACTCTGGTTGCATTTCCAACAATGTACTATGTGCTTGAGCGTGCACGCGTTCTGGGGTTTAAGCAGGTTATTGCAGAATGGCGAGGTAAGATTTGAAGGCCTTACTTGCCGTCTGTCTTGGAAGGCCAGTGGCGGCCTTAATGATCGTTGTTGCCGTTCTATTGCTTGGAACGATCTCACTTTTACAGCTGCCAGTGGGGTTGCTTCCAAACCTTGCCAATCCTGGAATTACAATCATCACGCGTTATTCCGGTATCTCTGCCGAGAAGATCGAGGAGCTCATTACAATTCCGATTGAGCGACAGGTTAGTGATATCTCTGGGATTGAAAAGATCGTATCTGTGTCGAGCGAAGGAGAGTCACGCATTGATCTGACGTTTGACCACAATGCTGATATCAAAATCAAAATACTCGATGCTTCTGAGCGAATTCACACAATCAAGGACAGCTTCCCGCGCGAAGTGGAAGATCCATCCATTGTTCAGTACGATCCGAATGATAGGCCTGTATTTACTGTTTCATTTTCAAGCAAGAATCTAGATTTAAAACAATTACGCGAACTGATTGATCAGAAGGTAAAACTCAAATACGAACGAGTGGAAGGTGTCTCGGAGGTATTTGTTGGAGGAGGATTTGAGCGAGAGATACAGATTCTAGCCGATCCGGGCCGGCTGGTTGCACACCGAATTGCCGTGGGCAGCGTTGCCGACTCCGTCGCAAAGGGAAATGTGTACGCGACGGCCGGGAAGCTTCCTGGGATACGTGAGCGCTTTGTTTACACTGAGGCCAAATTCACGAGTCTTTCTGAAATCAAGTCCAGCTATTTCAGACGCCCCGGTAAGGACGGGGGGCTAATACAGGTGGGGCAGGTTGCAGACGTGGAGGACCGTTTTCGCGATCCCGGTACCGTGGCCAGGACTAACGGAGAAGAACGTGTAACGGTGTACATCGAGAAAGCAGGCAACGCAAACACCCTCGCAATTACGGACACCTGCGAAGCGATAACGGCGGCGCTGGCCTTCAAAGATATTGAGACTCACATTTCATACAATCAAGGTACGTCGATTCGCCGTGCAATCAAGCAGGTATCAACTTCCTGTGTGCACGGTATCATTATTGCGACGTTTGTGCTCTATGGTTTTATGCGACGCGCAGGGATAACACTTCTCGTAGCTCTCAACATCCCGGCTTCAATTCTAAGTACGTTTTTTCTAATGTATATGTCAGGCCTTGAGATCAACGTAATGAGTCTCTCAGGCCTGGCTCTGGGTTCTGGAATGTTGATTGATAATTCAATTGTGGTTTCAGAAGCAATTGATCGGCGGCTTGCTCTGGGCGAATCCCGGTCAGTTGCAATTCTTCAGGCCACTTTCTCTGTATCCGTTGAGATTATCTCCGCTACGCTCTGTACGATTGTAGTTTTTATTCCATTGTTGTTCACGGATCCTGAAACTAGAATTCTATACACCGGGTTTTCTCTGACCGTAGTCTATTCGCTTCTTGCGTCCCTTGTGTTCTCACTGACTGTCTTGCCTGCGTTGATGCTCGCTTTTTTGAATTGGAAGCGACCTGAACTCGGCGGAAGTCTCGGAGAATTCATGACTTTTATTGGTAACGTTGAAAGCCAGTACGACAGGTTAACGCAGGCTTTTACGATTGAGAGGCTAACAGAAGCGTATCGCCGATTCATTGGACAGTTGTTTGCAAATCCGGCCCGGTTCCTGATCGTTCTGGCCTTTCTTCTGGTATCGAGTCCATTTTTGTTCTGGGGTTTGAAGAAGGAATACATGAGCCCGATTGATTCAGATGACATAGAAGCGAGCGTTGATCTCGATACCGGGACACACCTTGAGAAGACGGAAAGTCTGGTGCGTACCATAGAGGAGAAGATCAGAAAGCACCCGGGTGTCAGAGAGGTATCTTCTAAGATTGAAAAGTCGCATGCAACCCTTGCAATCAAATCCAGCGGATCAGTTGATTCTGAGGATCTGATAAGCGGTTTAAAGACATTAACCGATCAGGACAAGGATGCATTTGTCTATTACACGCAGTCAGGCGAGGTATCAAGCGGTCGAGAGCTGGACATTGAATTCTATGGCGATGATTTTGTAAGTTTGAAGAAAATCGCCCAGGAAACCGCTTCTACCATTCAGTCAAGTGTTCCGGGGGTGGAGCAGGTAGTGCTCAGGTTTAGGGAAGGCAAGAAAGATTTCTTGATCTATCCCTCGAAAGCCAAGCTTGGAGTAAACCAAATTTCAGTCGCGGACGTCGGTTCCACACTTCGTCAATTGCTTTCAGGCACAATCATTACCAAGTTCTATGATCGTGATCGTGAGGTAGATGTGCGGCTCAGGGCTCCACCCGAAAGCCTCGATTCCCTGGACAAAATCTCACAATTACAACTTCCACTGGAAGGCCGGGCCGTTCCGCTCAGTTCCATTGCGCGATTCGTAGAAGGGGAAGGCGAAACGCGCATGTGGCGCAAGAACAAACGGCGAACTGTTTCCATCACGGTAAAGATCCAGAAACGGTCCATTGAGGATGTTGCTCTGGATATAAGTCGCCTGCTCGCAAATAGAAATTGGTCTGCGGATACTATCTATGCGTTTGGAGATGAGTTCGAACGCATCAAAGCCAATCAGAGACAGATGGTCTATGCCGTAACTCTATCGCTCGTAGTCATTTATTTGCTGCTCTGCTGTCTATTTGAATCACTGAGTCAGCCATTGATTATTATGATCGCAGTTCCACTAACGATAGCCGGTGTTGTGGCGTTTCTTGCCTTATCAAGAATGACTGTCACGATCAGTGTTTATATAGGTCTGATCATGCTCGGAGGCATTGTTGTAAACAATTCCATTCTATTGGTGAGCACAATCAATTCAATGGTTGGATCAGCCATTTCCGGCGATGCGCTCAAATCGGCTATATTTGATGCCGCGGTGAGGCGCATCCGACCAATCATAATGACTACGATGGTTACAGTGCTTGGTATGCTACCGATGGCTCTTGATTTTAGCGAAGGCTCGGGCTTATGGCGACCGCTAGCGATTACCGTTTCCGTCGGGTTAACACTGTCCGTGTTTATCACGCTTATTCTGGTACCGTACGCATCGTTAATTTATTATTCCAGGTTTAGAAGAAATGAGGGTTTATGAAAAAGACAGGCAAGACCGCGCTAGATAACGAGGCTCAAATAGATCAGATGGATGATGGTAGCGAGGGGAGCAATGGAACGCCGGTTCCGGAGCTTCGTGTAGAGAATCCAAACGCTCTATATGAAGACGTTAGCTTCCGAGGAAAGCCTGAAACGGCCTTTGAAAAACTTCAGCATTGGTCACACAGGCATAAGCGGAAGCTGTATGCTGTATTTCTACTGGCGGTGGTTTCCACATTATTCGCGGGATTTAGATCAACCACGCCCGATTCTCCGCAGAAATTAATGGATCAATACTTTGCAAGATTTGGCGGCCATTCCGATGACTGGCAGTATTCGATTGATAGATTTCATTTTACACGGGCACATCTGGCCACTGTGCTTCCTGTAATTGCAAGATATACCCTTGGGAATCGGGGTGCTCTGGACGCGTTGCAGGACAAAAGCACCCATGACGTTTTTGCTCGCGATCAGTTTGAAACGGACCTTCTGGTCTATGCAGCCATGCAGGAAGACGTATTGCGTGAGCCAGACGCACGGACTATTCTTGAAAATGCCCTGCGGCACGCAATCGCGGACTACTATGTTCAGAGGCGCCTGGAATCGATCAATTCCGACTATCGTGGAAGAGTGGAGGATGCTGAGGCACTTTCCTATTATGAAAAGAATCAAGATTTGTATAATAAGAATGGGGTGGCAAAAGGGAAAGCTCTGGAACTAATCAGGACTACTTTATCCGGGCTCAAGCGCGAAGAGCAACGACAGGAAATGCGCATTCAGCGCGCGAAGTTAATTGCGCGAATACAGGAACGATTGGGACCTAAATTCCGCGGGGAGAAGGAGTGAGTATGAACATCATGGGATATATGAATGAGACTGGAATGCTTTTCAGGGGACCGGTAGAATATTTCAGACGATTGGATCCGGAAAATTCCTTGCGTCCTACATTGCGCCTGTTCTTGTTCCTGCTCCTGGGTGCAACGGTTCTATTGTTCCTTGCAGCCCTTGCAAATCTCTCCACGCTCAAAGAGGCTAGTGTTTCCATGCATGCAACAATTCCGGGGTTACAATCCGGCGGATTTGCAAATGCTACACCCTGGAACCGATTGATCTTCCCTCTTTTCTGGTTTGTGCTAATTGCTCTCACTGGCTTGTTTCGTCATGCAACGGTTACATTGTTTGGTGAATCGAATCGGTTGCTTGCAACTACTCAGGCCATTAGCTTTGCTGGATTTGTACCCGGAATTGTGCTGTTCACTTTGAGTGGCTTAATTGCAACCTTTTTCCCTGCAGTACCCGGTTCAATGCAGGGAGCAGGGGTTCGATTCTCTATCTGGATTAGTCTGATCTCGGTAATCCTTTCTATAATTTTGGACGCTAGAATTTGTATATCGGGATTTAAGTTGCGCTATGGTCAGAATTCTGGTCGGGCTTTTGTAACGTGGATTTCACCTGTATTAATCACGGGGTTCACGTTCTTTGTATTGTATGCACTCATAATTGTGCTTGTTGTAATGCGGACGCGATAGGCGATTCTGCTGGGCATGGTAGTCTATCGATTTTTTTTGCTTGCCTGAATTAAAGGGATGAGGGTGTAACGATCTCCATGGTGCTGCGCCATAAAAAATGCCTTCTAGCCTGGTTGCTGACCACTTGCATTTGCATGCCAGGATTTTTACATGCGCGCATAACGTCTGATCGTATCACCGTTTCCGGTGAGATCGCATTTGGCGACGAATATGACATAAGTTCCCCGCTCTCGCGCAGGAACTTCGCGGCGTTAGAAGTGTCTACTTTGCTCAAAGCGAGCGATGAAGCATTGGCCCGTGCAATCGTTCGCTCTGAATTGAACTCATTTGAGACGTTCCTCGACGAATCCATCCAGCAAGAGGTGCGTGCGCCGCTTGCAATGCGGAGGGCTTCGGGTCACAACCTTGCAGCTGGAGAATTTTTGGAACTACATGCAACTGGCGGATCAGTGTTTGCGCTTGATCCTGTGAATGTGCGATTAAAGGGAATTCTGTATTCCGAACAAACCTGTTTGAAGGGTGTCCTCCGGGAAGGAGTCCGAGTTTGCCTTCATTATCATTCTATCAGACAGGGTTATGCCGGGAAGGATAGTATAGCTTTACTTACTATCTTGCCTGGGGTCGCCGATGCCGGCCCGTACCTGCAGTTTCTCCTTCTCTCTTCCTTCCAACCAACTCAAAAAACAGCCAATCCCGGGAACACCCCTGAAAACAGGCAGATACTGCCGTTGTTTCAGCGGGAGGGCTTGCGCATTTCTGGAGCTATTGCATGAAATTGCGTATTCGAACCACCAGAGTTAAGATCATTCAAAGGTCTTTCAGGCTCCGATTGCTCTCGGGGATTATGAGTGTAGTGATGCTAAATGCTGCGTTGCTCCCTGGAGTAATCATTGCACGGCCTTACGCCAAGTTTGACGAAAAATCAAAAAAGAACATGGATCAGTACGTGGATCGAGGTTCAAGACTTGGAGACGAGAGTAGCTGGAATAACTATGTAAACCTGGGAGCTGCTACGGAAGAAGCGCGCTGGGAAATGGATGAATTCGAAGAGCTTTCCAAACAGTTAGACGCAATTGATAAGTCTGATGGGACAAAATCGCAGAAGCAGACTGACGTAGATGCAGCCGAGCTTGCATTTGAAAATGCCAGGCTTGAATGGGAAGCGGACGCTGAGGAATACATTTTCACGGAGCGAGGAGAATTCAAGGCGCAGAAAGCAGCATTGGATACAGTTGGAATCACAGATCAGGAATACGAAGCGATGATTGCACAGGCCGATGCAACCGTTTCAGGAAACACAGAACTAACTCTGGATGTATGGGAAGCGGCTGTGGCATCGGTTCATTCCGGACTGGAAGCAGCCTTTGAAACCCAGCTGGGTGCCAAAGTAGCAGCAGCCAAAGCAGCAAATATTGCCCTGACCGGAACAGAACTTGCGGCTTTTGACGCCGCCCTAACAAAACGCGAAGAAACAATTCGCCAGGAGTTCTTGATTAGAGATCAATTCTTCCTGCTTAAAGCCAGGAATCGCTATGTGGCCGTTATGCGCACAGACGATGTGAGCGGCAAATACATTGCAGATCAGGGAAGTGCCAATGCCATAGGTCAGGTAGTACTGAATAAAACCCTGGAAGAGCTGGAAGCAAATACAGAGAGCGCGCTTACACAGGCTAAAGAGGATCTTGAAAATTTAGAGAGTGGGCCGTCGGCTTCCGGGAGCGATCTAACCGGGATTTGGGCTTCAAAAATGGAAACGGTGATTCAAACCGGACTCGTGCGCTGGCAGCAAGCTGAAGAGGAGTTGTATCGCGAGAGACTGCTCTGGACAGAGCAAACCAAACGCACCCGAGCAGAGGCAGAAGGCATCTGGAAAGCCAATCACGAAAAACTGAAGGCCGCGCGTGAACTCTGGCTAAAAGACGTGAATGAAAAGATCAAGGAAGGTCGTAAGGAATGGGACGATAAGTACGTTGAATTTCAGAATAGCAGAACCCTTGCAGAACAAGAACTGGCACAGTTCATAACCGAGGAGCAGGGCAGACGGGATGCAGGCCTTGCATCGCTTGGCGATATGGTTCGAGGCGGCGGAGCTGCTTTACTCGAGGCAAAGGATAGCTACAGATATTATCAGTCTCTGGTAGAGAACATGGCCTTTGCGCCTGGTCAGTGTCCTACAGGATCAACCAACCAGGATTTGCAACTGTATTGCTTTTATGTGAAGCAGCGTGATATGATGGGAACGTCCATTAGCCAGTTTCAGCAGATTCTGGCCTCCGCAGAGGCAAACCTGGATGCCAACATGAATTCCAATTCCGGCAGTACGGGACTCCTAAAGGATAAACGCATCTTTGCCGGGGCAATTGCAGGCGAGATTCAAGCCCTGTCTGCGAGCGGGTTTCGCAGTTCACTTGAAGCACTCGGGACCTTAAAGCAGGAAGAGTTCCTGTTGTACAGAAGTGATCTGGTTAGTATGACAGATAGGAACGAACTATTTGCAAAGCGAGCGGAGGAATTATCGGGTCAGGCATTTGATTACAATGGAGCTACCTCGATTGATGCATTGCGCGAGATGGTTCTTGGTTTTGATTCAAAATTCAGTGATCAAAAGGTAGAACTGATCAGAATCATAAACCAGGACAGGGGATCCATCGATCCTGCGACAAAACTGGCGGCCATTAAAACGGATATATCCTCCTGGTTTAGTATTTCCCAGGATGAAGATGCACGCCTCAAGCGTGAGGTTACTAAGTATTTTAACGACGGCCTCTCAGGCTACTATTTGTCCGGTGAGGACAACGACCCATATCTGCTGACACGCGCGGAGTACGAATGGGAACTGCTACGGCGTGAGCGCAATACACTTTCCGACAGGTTCAAGCGCGCAGAGTCCGTTAAGCGTTATGCGGATCTTGCTGCAAAGAACCAGGCCGGCCTTGAGATTGCTTCGCTTACAAATGAAAGGGCAGCCCTATCAAAAGTCAGATCTGATCTACGCGAAGTGAGCTATCTGATCTTGAAAGGCGATATTGCAATTGATCCGGCGGCGTTAGCGAATGCTACTGTGCGCGACTCCGAATTCGCCCGTGTTCTGGGGGAACGTGGAATAGATATTTCAAGCATATTTGGCCGTCAGCCATTGCTTTCAGAAGAGCTTGCGATTCTTGACGATCTTGCAGCATTAAACAATCCAACACAGGGAGACCTGGCCGGGATTCGCGCTAGAATGGACGCGTATCTTGCAAAGATTCCTGAAACCGAACGCGCGTCGCATCGTCTGGCCGCCCTCAGGTCCAAACTTCAGATCCAGGAAAATTCAATGGCGGCGGGTGATCCAGCGACAGTTGCAAATCGCTGGACTGTGCTTAAAAACACGGCTTCAGTTTTGGCCGCAGAGATTGGCGGGCTTACGTCTGACTATGATTTTAATGGGCTTCAAACCGAAGTAGACCAGATCAAGCTGCAATTTGCGCAGCGTAGCGTGGTTTCTTTGGGTGGAGATCTGACTGTGATTCGAGCACAGATCCAGGCCAATGCAGTACTTCTGGCTGCAGCCAGGCAGGAGCTTGAAATAGCCAAAAAAGAGTATAGAGATGCAAGGATCGATTTTGATATTCTACGATCAGGGAATGCAGAAGAACTGATTCGAATTGATATTCTGAACACCACAACGCAGCTTTCCCAGACGTTAAACGGCATGTCAAAGGTTCAGGGAATCCCCGGGTTTGACAACGTGTTTGCAGACATAGTGAAGCAGCAGCAACTGGCGTATGCAAATGAAGTGGCTCAGAATGAAGTAGCCAGGAGGGATCAGGATTTTACAGAGAAGGCGATTGCGGCTGTTACTGGAATGGGCGCGGCGCGCGATAGGGGTGTTAAGCTCGAAGCAATTCTAACAGCAAATAACATTCCAGCACTAACAAGTATGGCCCGCGCAGACTTGTTTATCAGTAAACGATCAGAACTATTGAACGAAGGCGGTGGCAATGATCCAGCGCGCAGCAGTTCGATTGCAATTCAATTGTTTGATTCGCTTGCACAGATCAAGGCTGCGTATAGCAGGCGTGCATCAGATTCTAGAAGATGGCGTTGTAGATAAGAAGAACGTTGCGTCTGCACTGGATCAGGATTCTAAAACCCTACAGGCCAGGGCTGAGGCGTTAGCAACGGACGCGTCAGGTGATCTAACTGATTTTATTACGGCCAATCGGGGAAAGACATTCTTAGAATTGATGACCCTGATAAATGCGCAGGTTGAAGCGGCGCAAACCCTGGCTCTTGACGATGATGGATATGGCATTGCCTCTGCATCTCCAACGGCGCTTGCAAAGCTGAGTATCATTCGGCAGTGGATTGCAGCTCACAAGACTGCAATCGACAAGGCAAACCATGTACCGATTCTAGCCGATACGGATCAAACTACAGTTGTAGCAAAATGGGACGCTCTACTTGCAACACTTACTGCAACGACTGTTTCAGCCCAGGTTGCGTCGTATAGCCTGACAAAGGATTCGATTGGCCTTTCCATGCAACAATTGGCATTGTCGATTGGCCAATCTGCACTTGCAGTGGACACAAATCGGATGCCCGCAAAGGATCAGATCAAATCTATTATTGGATTTTATAAGACAGATGCGAATGGTCGCGCGGTTAAGGACGCTGCGGGGAAACTTCTGGTTGCACAGGAATTTTTGGATCTCGGAATCAATGATCCTGATGCGGATTTGCTTGTTACGCTGGCTGGAAAACAGAGCGGAGTAAACTTGCAGAAGTGGAGCGAACGGATTCTTGTATTTTTGTCACAACAAGGCAATCAATCAGGAATAGATCCGGCCGTGCTTGCTGGCGCACAGAATCTTGAAAAGGCATTGCGCGATTTGATTACGGCGCGCACCTACATTGAGAATAGAAGCAAGACTGCTGCAGAAATGAAAGCAACGTCTAAGCTCGATACTGAAAAGTATGGGGCACTGACGGCCAAAGCCGGGGTATTTGCGCGATTTGAATCGACGCTTGCAGACGTTACACGCCAGGCCAGGGATCAGGGAAGCGATCCTGTGGACGCAGCGCTTTCTGTGCTTGAGTCTGCGGATGCACTCATTATGTTTAAGATGTTTCTGGGCTTTGATGCTACAGGAAACGCCGATGGGTATGCAGACCCTGATATGCAGAAGCAGGCCGATGAACTACGCAATCTTGCGAATGAACTGAGACGCACGCGCCAGGAGCGCACAGTCATTGCGATTTCTGATAACTATGCAAACATGCTGGATCTATATCTGGCCGAGAAGGAGTTGGATCCCCTGGCAGTTGCGCCTGACGTGAATGTATTTTTGACCGGGCAGGCTGCAATCAGAACAAACGATGCAATCACAGCCATCACGGCTTTTAGCGATGTCGAGTTTGATGTAAAAATCAAGGAGTGGATTACAAGTGCTCCCGCAAGTTCGTTTCTTTCGCGCGGTCGCGTAATTGAAATTCTAGCGAGTAGCTCTAACTCTGGTGCAGCCCTAAAAGCTGAAATTCTAACAGCCCTGGGCGTATTTGGCACAGAGCTAGCGGATCAAATGACAGTGCTTACCGGTCAGCTTACGAGCTCTTCTGCGCTGGATCGCACAACAGAAAAAGCAATTGCTGATCTTTTGACTAAGCACATTCAGAAGATGGCAGAGGCTGATCCGTCGACTGATCCATACTCTGAAGATCTAAAATCAATTCTTGCAATTGGTCCGGCCGCTCTGGATGCAATCATTGATGCAGAGGGTCATGCAACGGCTGCGGGTGCAGAACGCGACGTCCTGCGCGAGAATCTACGCCGCGCAATCCTTGCAAATTATATTCAGCTAAACCAGGTCTCATCCGGTGCGCAGGCAATCCAACTTCTCAGAGTGGAATCTGTGCGAAATTTGATTTATCCGGATGCAGCAGCAAAGGCCGGACTGGGTGAGTTTGTGAAAACCGAATCCGGAAACCTTGGCCTTGTAGAAACAGAATTCTTTAAGGAACTGGATAAATCTTCAAGTGCCCTTGCTGTCGCTGCAAAAAATGACAGGGGTGCGATGCTTAGGGCACTTGTGGCGCGCAAGCAGGGCGGAACAACTGCATTCTACGATGCGCTTTCGCCCGCATTAAAAGCGGAGCTGGATTCCCTGAGCACACGCCTATTTGGAGCGATGGGTGCAACAGAGAGCGCTGCACTCCTGGCAAAGACAGACGACTTTGCAAAGATGTTTGATTTGAGAAGTGGCCAGGAGCTTGTAACGAGCGGAATCTTTGAATCCCTTGAGAGTACGCTCTTTGCGGCAATTGAAAAGAGCGGAAACAAAACGCTGATTGATCAGGCCCGGAGCAATCGGAATGGATTGTTGCGCGCAATGGTCGAGCAGATGCAGGGTAGCCTGTCTGCTGAAAGTGCAACGTTATTTGGCATGATTGGAGGATCTGCCGTTGCCGTTACAAATGCAATCGCATCTATGAATCCGAATCTGAAGAACGTGACGCTCCAGGAATCTGTGCTTGTGAATCGAGTGCTTGCGCAGTTTATGGAAAGCGATTCCGAACGCCAGCAACTGGAAGCGATCCTGGTTGATCCAGGGCTATTTGTAGGTCAATTTGCAAAATCCCTGAGGCGCGATCCACAAAAGAAACTGGGGGCAATCTTTCAGACGGGCTCCGGTCTTGCAGATTCTATTTTGACGAACGGCGAAATCCAGATGCGCGACATTTCTGGCATAATGCAGAACTACGGGCGGAAGATGGAAGCCGCCGCAGCCCTGAAGGAGTTTGCAGAAAAACGCGGCGATGATGCGCTCACAAGCAGATTCTCCAACTACAGAACCCATGTAGGCGCTGAGCGCAATTATCAGATGGCAGCCTACAAGCAATATTTGAAAGGACTTGGAATCAATCCAGATACGGCTGATCCAAACAATCCTGGTGGCGGTGCAATGACCTTCACGCAGATGCAGGGTGGACTGTTACTGGAGGCAAGATCGCTTAACCTTGATCCGACGACTCTATTTAGCGATCCAGACTGGGAATCAAAATTGATCAGCGATGATCCAACTCAGTACGATACAGTACAGGTAGATCCAAACGATCCATTGACTACGATTCATATAAAGCACGTAGGATCTGTGTCAGATCCAGCATCGAGACAGGGACTATCAGCCGCAGACGAACTGGCCCGTACATATCAGGAGAACCTGGCCAATAACTATCTGGAAGCAGTTTCGCGCTTGAATGCAGCGTTTACCACAGTGTTTGAAGCTGCAAAGATTTCTGACACAATGCACGCAACGAGCGCCCTTGCAGTACTTAAAACGAAGATTGGTGCATTTGACGCAGAAACATCAGCAGACCTGACAGACTTCACAAGTGCCTTGCAAGAGGCAAATGGCCGGGTTGCAAACCACGGCGAAACACAGGTGCAATCTAAAAAGCAAGCGATCTCGCAGAGCCAGGGCGAATTTGCTAAAGCAAGCGACGAGTTTGCGGATGCAGCCCGGAGAAACCAGATACGAACCATGAATCTGCTTGGACAGATTCAGACAGTTTATGGAGCGATAGCAGACCAATTTGAGGCCAAAAAGAATGCGGTAGCAGCTCTTTCAGACATCGCCACCGATCTAGAAGCCCAATTCGCAACCGGAAACCAGACGTATGTGAATGCCTTGAACGAAATGGCAGGTCGATACAGAAAATTTGAAGGCGCCCGCGCCGAATACGATACACGCCTTGCAGTCCAGGATTATTCAGAAACTCCGTATTTGTACAGCGCAAGCGGTGATGAAGTAGCAGACCTGAACGCATATGCTCTGGGTGCAGAGGAAGAGTATCAGCGAGCTGCAGCAGTACTTGCGCTTGCAAATCAAAACCTGGCAAATGCAGGCTATCAGGTGCAGATCCAGGACAATCTTGCAGCTTTCAACGATGTGGCTGTAGGAATGTCAAATAACGTCACATATGCGCCACTTACGGCGGCCGAACGGGATCAACTCCTGAGTCTACGGGACAAGAAGATAGTTCAAAAGGTCACGCTCACCCCTCAGGAAGAATTGGACCTGAAGGCATTAACAGACAGAGAAACATACGAGACCTACGGAACTCTAATTACACTGCGGGCCGAAGACATAAAGCAAACCATGCGCGAAGTACGCCTGCGTAAAGCCAGCGAGCTTGTGAACGGTGAGATCAATCGTTTAACGGGAATTGTGGAAGAGAAGAAGAAGAAATTTGAAACAGCCCTGACAAATAACTTTGGAAGTGCGGACACCGATGAGATCAAAACCGCCAGAAATGCAGTGTACCAACGACTTGTGGGTCAACTGGAAGGCGGAGCAGGAGATTTTTATAATGAGTTCAAGAGCTGGTACTGGGGGAGCACGAACTGGATAGGGCAACTTGGATCGAGTGCATTCAGTACAGCAATTTCCGGTGGAGCAATGATGCAAATTACTCCAACGCAGATACTGGAAGCCGGGAGCGGAATGGTAGGGGCGGCGCAGATATCCGCCGGTGATCAACAGGCAATAGCAAAATGGTTGGGATCAGGGCATTCAGTGGCCGAGTTCTCAGGATTCCAGGGCGTATACTTTGGACTCTTGATGTCTATGATGAACCGGGATGTGATGCACATCAAGAATATCATAACGATGGGAGTTATGATTCCAGTGATTAGCGCGGGCTACGCACAGGTGGCGTATGCGAATATGATGGTGTCTTCTGCGGGTCCATTCGCTGCGTATGCGGCGATCATGGCTGCCGGCATCCGAACAGCCGGTATGGCACAGATAGTCTATGGGCAATCGCAAATAGCAATGTCCACGGCGCAATTGATGATGTCTCAAATTATGATGTTTGGGATGCAGATGGGGGCGGTACAATCAGCAGGAACTGGAAGTACAAGCGCAGTTCTGGCAAGGCAGAGAGAATACGAAGCTGCCCAGGCTCAGTTGAATTACTTCACAAAGGTGCCTGACGTTAAGACGATGAAGGAAAGGCTGATCCAGTACGGTGCACAACACGGAGATACGGAATCCGCAAACGCACTGTATAGCCTCACCGACGAGGATCTGAAATATCTCTTTGATAACTCTTCTGGATTCAAAGATTCAAACGGAACCACGCAAACTCTATCTACGCAGGAAGAACACGATGCGCTTGAAGTAACTACAGCCAAAGATCAGGCCACGTTTATAGATTCGTTTGGAAGAAAATACGACCCGACGACGATGGTGTATTCTCCTCCGGGTCCTCTGGACGGCGGAGTGTACAAAACCGGTTCCGGCGATTACACTCGCGTCCAAACTGCAACGCACAGTGGCGCACTGGTCTGGGGCTATGCAAAGATTGAGGATCCAACGAATACGCATGCCGTATATAACATGGGTCACATACTGGAAATGCTGGTCGATCACGGGCAAGACTTGAGAGATCAAGCCCGCGATGCATACATAGCAGAAGGCAATAACGTAGCCTCACAAACTGGCGATACAGCCTTTATTCTAAACGAGCGCGATCAAACGTTTGATGATCTGTTTGATCAGGCAGCAGGCCGCGTAAACGGAGGTCGTGAATTTTCCGGGTACACAATGGTGTATGAGGAATACGGCCAGAATCAGCGCGATATATATGCAATGGAGCTTCAACAAAAGGCTGCGATCCAGCAGAAAGAATGGGATTTAAGAGAAGCACAGTTCTTAGCAAAGAGAGATGCCTGGTCTCAGAAAATGGCAACGATTCTTGAGAGAGGCAGAAAAGCGTGGGCCTCATCCGAAGACCAATTCCTCCAGAAATGGAGAGATTGGGAGAAACAGAGTGATAAGGACATGGCTGCCGGAAAAGCCGAATGGGATAAGAAGATAGCCGCGCATTTTGAGGATAAGAAGAAGTGGGAAGCGGACATACGGCACAATGCAAGTGTGGCCACGATTGAGAATATTCTGGGCAAAGCGATAGACGACTTAAACTCACAGATCCGTACGGCAAAAGAA
>JAIOPQ010000057.1 GCA_021413825.1 Spirochaetia bacterium
CGATGGCTAGTAGTGCGTATTCGCGTCTGAGCTGGCTCGTATCCATTTGAAAAAGCGGTTGAGCGCGCGCTACCTGTTGGCCTTCACGCACCAGGCCGATACCAGCGGCGGGAGCCTGAATCTCAATCCGCGGAAGCTCGAGCGTAGCAGGAAGAACAAGGGTTCGCGATTCGTTGCGCGTCTCGACGATAAGTGTTTCCTTCGACCCGACTATGGATCTGGCGAAGCGAGTGATACGACCAAAGTGTGAGAGGTCGGAAACGTCAGCGAGAATATGCGAGGGCTGAGCGGCGGCGGCGAGCGCGCCAAGGAGCAGCGCATTCAGTAGCCAAACCCCGCGACATACGATACGCAGACCAGGTCTCATCTGATCTAAATATCGGTCAAATAGCGGATCTCTGCATCCTTTCCGGATCAGCCGCGACGGGCCCTGCTCCGCTCTACAAGTCGCTGGATCGTCGCGCTTATCCAGGGACGAATCCCAGCAAGGAGTTCGCGCAACTTCGCGCGATCGGGCCTGAACTGGAAGAGACCGATCGTAATGATTGGTGTCAGGATCAATGCAACAGGCAGACCGCAGACCATGATGACAGTTGCACCAATCAAAAGGCTCCTACCTTCGCCGGGGGCGAATAGAAAAGGAACAAAGAAAGCGAAAGTCGTGAGGTATCCCATTAGCAAGGGGCGAATCCCATCAACGATAGTTGCCGAAAGTGGTTCCCCGGAATTTCTTCCTTCGCGCTGCAATTGAGTCAGGATCTGCATTGTCATCGCCGCAGTAAAAGCCGCAAGCATCAGCATTGCTGCGAGTCCGGGCACGGTAAGCGTTGTGCCAAAGAGGCGGAGGATCAATCCCGCGATGATCAAGGGTGCCGGGATTACGGCGAGAACAAACAACGGCTTCGTTAGCGATTCAAAGTAGGAAGCGATGATCATGAAAATGAGCAGGAAAGCAATCAAACCAATTCGGTTGAACTGCGATCTCGTATCCTGGATTTTCTCGAACTCGCGGCTCATCGAAATTCTGTAGTTCAAAGGCAGTTCAGTGGCTCGCAATTTGTCTACGAGATTGACGATTGCGGAATACTCCACATTGACCGGACGAAAGGAAAACGAGAAGACGCGCTTCTTATCTTTGCGATAGATTTTGACGGGAACGAGACTCTCTCTGAGAACTGCCACTTCTTTTAATGGGATGAAAAGCTTCTCAAGGGTACTCAGGCTGATTTCGTTGATGCTATCCGGATTATCCCGAAAGATCTCCTTGTAGCGAATTCGAACGTCCAGCTCCCGCGTCTGATCAATGAATTTTGTTGCCACCCCGCCTTGAATGGCATAGCGCACCATCTCACCAACTTCCTTCGAGGTGATCCCGGCCTTCTCCGCCTTGAGCTTGTCCACGACCACCTGCAATTCCGGACGAGGAGATTTGTAGCGGAGCACCACATCGCGCACTTCTGGAAACGCTTCTGTTCGCTTGGCCAGTGATCGCGTAATCTTGTCGAGTGTGTCCAGGTCAGGACCAAAGCAGTCTATCGTGACTTCGCGAAGGGCGCTACCCTCGGCTTGACTTGCGAAATAAATAAAGGCAGGTTCGACGGTTCCGATAGTTGAACGAAGAAAATCCGTGTAGGCTCCGTCTGCTGTTTGTCCTTTTTCCAATCGCAAGAGAACGGTTGCCTGGGATGCTTCCACTTTCGCATTGATCTGTTTGATCCCCTTCACTCCCTTGAGCTTCTCTTCAACCTTCTTAGTCGTTGCGTCAGTTACCCCAAAACTTGTTCCGGAAGGAAACTCGATGTTTATTCGCACTTCGTTCTCTTCCAGTGGATTGCCAAACTCCTGGGGTGTCCCTGTCAGAAGGAACAGTCCTACGATCGTAAACAGAAAGTATGCCGAAGCAACCACTGTTAGCCTGGTTTCAACGAAAAGCAAACCCCGATTGATGAACGCGATGGTCCATTCCATCCCGATTGGGCGGGCGGTGGACAAAACCGCCAACCGCTGCGCCGCACGCCTGAGTAACTTCGCAGGCCTGGCGATTAAATGATGCCTGATACCTGAAAGCGCGCGGACCAGAGAGGCCAACGAAACGTTAAACGGTGTTGTTGCTTTCAATCGCTCCCGTAAGAGCGGAAAGACGGACAGCATCAGTATGAAACCTGGAATAATCGCAAAGATAATGGAAACGGCAAGTCCGCCGTACACAAGGCGTGCCTCGCGACTTGAGAAAACCACTGGCAGGAATGTTGCACAGATTAGGAGCACCCCGATGAATACTACTGACTTCACCGGAGCCACGCCGGAAGACGGCGCGCCGCTCAACCCGTTTGCTCCCAGCAATCCAATCGAAATGCCCACGGCTAAAACGAGTCCAGAGATAGTCAGCAGGTTCAGGTCCATCTGCATCAAGTACAGAACGAAAATCGAACTCAGGCATGCAACGCAGGCGATCAAAAGCAATAAAAGGGCAACACGAACCCGAATTCCGAATACGAGACGCATGACAATGCAACTCAGAATGAAACCCAGAATCACAAAGACGAGAAATGTCTGAAGGGTTCCCCGAACCTGCTCCGCCTGGTCGTAGATGATTGCATAGCTCACGTCGCTGAGCGCAAACGTTCCAAGCAGCTCATTGACTTCCGCAGAAACATCCAGAAGGTTCGCTCGGCTTGCGCGATACACGTACAGTCCAACCCTCTCCTCTCCATCCACACGCGATGCAGAATCCTGCTCACGAAACGCATAAGAAACGTCAGCTACGTCGCCCAGCCGTATCATGGCGTTACGGCTGGAGGAAAACACCACTGTGTTCTTGATCTCGCTGACAGACTTAAAACGACCTTTGGCGTAAAGCTTGTAGCGGCCGCCACCGTCATCGATTGTTCCGGCAGCAACGTTCAAGTTGACTTTCTGCAGCGCCTGAAACAGGTCTCGCATGGAAAGCGAATACCCCTGCAACTTCTGCCTGTCGCAGTCGACGAGCACCTCTCGCATTCTGCCGCCGGCTACGCTTACCTGGCTGACACCCTGAACACCTGACAATTGTTTTGCGATCTGACGCTCGGCGATCTCGCGAAGCTCGGAGAGATCCTTTTTCGTGCTATTCAGAACGATGATGAGGACCGGACGTTGATCCGGATCATACCTCAGAATCACGGGCTTCTGAGTTTCCCGGGGAAAAGCCGAAGCTACAATGTCTATCCGCTCGCGAACCTCCAGTGCCTTCAGATTGACGTTTGAACCTTGATCGAACTGAATGTTGACTTTCGTCTTCCCTTCTTCTGATACGGAAAACAATTCCTCAATGCCGCCTACCGTTGCGACAGCATCTTCGATGGGACGCGTGATGATTTCCTCAATCTTGTCCGGCGTTACGCCCGAGTAGTTTACCTCGACTGTCAGGCCAGGATACTCAACGCCGTGCCCGAGGGTTACCGGAATTAGGAATAGCGCAATTGCCCCGAGCAAGCCAGCACCGACAGCCAGCATCACGGTCGTGAGAGGGTTCTGGCGTGCGTAGCGTTCAAGCATTCAAAGACCCGCTTGTTTTCTCATGCGAAGATGAAAGAGCACGGGAATCACAAACAGGGATATGATCGCCGATGCGAGGAGTCCGCTGATCACCGTAATTGCAAGCGGTGATTGAAATTCTGATCCCTTGCCAATTTCAAGGGCAACGGGGATCATTCCTAGAATCGTAATTCCATTGTTCATGATGATGGGACGCAAAACCAGCTTAGAAGCATTCACTATATTCTCGCGAAGCTGGTAACCTTCTTCCTTGAGCAATTGGATGTACTCATAGAGCAACGCCGCGTTATCCACAACGATTCCCACCAGCAGAATAATTCCAGTGAAAGAGCTATCGTTCAGACTTTTGCCCGTGAGAATCAGGGCCGGGAAAACTCCGATGACTATCATCGGGATGGTTCCGAGCATGATGAATGGTTGGACCAACGACTCAAAATGCGACGCGAGTAGCATATAGATGAGAACAATGGATAGACCGAATGCGAGCAACAGTTCGCGAAAGGACTTGGATATGTTTTCCTGTTCTCCCCCGTGCACAATCCGATATCCTTCAGGTAGTGTGGTCTTCGCGAGATATCGTTCAATGTCGTTGTAAACGGCTGTGGAATCCTTTCCGGAAATATCTGCCGTTATCCGATTGATGCGTGATGCCCCGGACCGTAGGATTGACGTGTAGCCTTTTCCTGGCTTCAGATCCGCAAGTTGCGACAGAAAGACAGATCCAGATTCACCGGTTCTGAGTGGAATTTCCATGACTCGTTCAACGGTCTTGCGATCCTCTTCCCGAAAGCGAAGCCGTATGTCGATCTCTTCGTCTGCGAGATGGAGTTCGGTCACGACGCTACCGCGAATGGCCGTCTTGAGATAATCAGCCAGATACGAGTGCGAGAGATTGGCTCCCGCCGTGTGCCCTTCGTCGAAAGTCACGTGGAACTCGCGTGCCTCATCTTCCATGCTTGTGACCATACCGGTGATGCCAGGAAATTTGCCGAGGTCGCCTTTGATTTTACGCCCCAGCTCTTGAAGCGTACTCAGATCATCGCCGGCAAGATCCAGAGAGATAGCCCGAGATCCGGGTGAAAGAATACCCGACATCACGTCCGACTTCACCACAAAATAGACGTCTACATCGTCCCTGACTTTGATCTGTTTTTCAAGCTCAGCAGCCAGCTCACGAGCTGTATTACCACGATCATCCGACATGATCACGCGAATCTGCGCCAGATGAGTCCCAACGTCCGAGGAGCGCGTGGTCAGAACTTCTTCCTCGTCGTATCCAACGCGCGATAGTACGTGCTGGATGTGTTTCTTGCCGATAACCTGCTTCTCAACGACCTCGACAACCTCGGACATTGCCGCAAGGGACGTGCCCTTGGTCGCGCGGAGATTGATTGCGAATTCACCGGTGTCCACACGAGGAATGAAACTGCGCTGAACAAAGGGAAACAGGCAACAAGAGACAACGAATAGAGTCCCTACCGGGATAAACAGGTGGCGCGGATGATTCAGGAAATGCTGTAAGCGTCGCTCGTACGCGCCGTCGAGTCTGTGCTCGAATTCAGCGATCTTCTTGATGAACGCATATTTATCAAGCTTCACCCTTGTAAGCCAGGGTAAATTCAGGGAGGACAGCGTTGGAATCAAAGTCAAGGCGACTATCAAACTCACGAGGGTTGAGACTGTAATCGTCAGTGCCATTTCGGCAAAGACGACACCGACAACGCTCTTCAAGAATACGATCGGAAGGAAAACAACAACGAGCGTCAGGACTGCGGATGTTACCGATCCGGCCACTTCGTTTGCGCCCTTCAAGGCTGCCTCGCGTGCTGGCATACCTGTGGCCACATAACGTTCAATCGACATCATTACAACGTTCCCCGATTCGAGCAGCATGCCGATTCCAAGCTCTAACCCGCCGAGGGACATCATGTTCAACGACACGTCGTAGAAATACATTGGGATGAAGGTGGCGATGACGGATGTGGGCAGGATAGTCAGGAGAATCATGGGATTTCTGAGATTCCTGAGAATAATGAACAGGGCCATGAACGCCAGGATAGCACCGGCGATTATCTCACGGAGCAGGTTCCGAATCGCCATGCTGATGAAATTGGATTCATCGTAGACTATGTCCGCTTCGACTTCACGTCCAAACTGTTTTCGGATCGTCTCCATCTCTGCTCTAACATTCTGGGAGACGTCGATTGTATTCTTTCCCGCTTCCTTGTAGAGCGAGACGATCACGCACTCCCGACCATTGTAGCGCGCCATCCCACTGCGTTCTGCGTAGCCGGCGTGAACGTTCGCCACTGACGATAGAAAGACTGGTGTTCCCTGCTGATTGCGGCTAACGATGGTTCGTTTTATATCCTCGATGCTGTTGTATTCGCCCAGGGAGCGGATCAGTACGTCGCGGCTGCCAACGGTGATATGCCCCGCAGGAAAGTTCAAGTTGGCTGAGGATATTGCTTCACGCAGCTCCGGCAACGTTAAGCGATGTGCAGAGAGCGATTGCGCGTCTACATCGACCTGAACTTCTTTCTTATGACCGCCTGAGAACTGAACCATGGCCACGCCATCCGCTCGCTCCAGGAAGACTTTGACTTCATTGCGTAGGAAATGCCGCAAATCCTGTTCGTTTCCCAGCTCCTTTGCGAAGAATACAATTTCCATGAACGCGGATTGATTGGGGTCAAAACGGGTTACCACAGAGCGTCCTGCATCCTGAGGTAACGTCCCGCGAATCAAGTCCAGCTTCTCGCGAACCTCCATGACGGCAAAATCGATGTTTGTCCCCCAGGAAAACTGAAGGGTGACGAGCGAAATTCCTTCCAGGGATTCGGACTGAATCTTTTGAATCGATCCGACTGTTCCCACTGCCTCAGAAATCGGCTTCGTGATCAGGTTCTCAATTTCTTCCGGAGCAGAGTTGGAATAAAGCGTAACTACGGTAACACGCGGATACTCAATGTCCGGAATCAGGTTGACTTTCAGATCTCGAAACGAGATCAAACCCATCAGGATCACACCCAGGTAGAACATACCCGTCGTAACGGGTCGATTGATGCAGAATCGTTGGAGCGCTCGCATAGCGACCCAGTTTTACGGTGTAGCCGGAGCGCTCTGGACGCGCATTCCTTCGCGAAGCTGCGACAGTTTTTCAGTTACGATTACGTCACCCTGCTTGAGGCCGGATGAAATCTCGACTCTGTCATCCGAATACTGCCTTCCGGTAACCACGTCCGCTCTGTAAAGAACACCCTGACGAAGGATGAAGACGTATGCATTGTTTTCCTTTTGCGGAAGCACAGCTGCTGCGGGCACCACAATCAGTTTGCGGGGTTTGCCTGTGATAATACTGGCCCGAATAAACATTCCGGGCCTTAGCTTGAGACCGGGATTCTTTAGAAGTGCTTTCACTTGCAGGGTATGGGTCTTTGGATCAATTACCGGGAGAATAATTTCTATGATGCCTTTGAATGTTTCTTTGGGATATACATCGACCTTGAAGTCCATCGTCTGACCTTTTTCAAGGTCTTTTAGATCCGATTCCTTCACGTCCATTGTCGCATAAACCGAATTCAAATCCACGAGAACCATAATCGACTGAGCTGCATTACCGGCCGAACCACCAAGCACCTGCTCACCGACACTCTTGTTGCGCTGAGCTACAACACCGTTAACCGGCGATGTGATCGTGGTCTCTTTTAGGAGGGTCGTGGTGTTACTCATTGCCGCTTGAGCAGAGTTTACTTTGGACCGCGCGACGCCGATGTCGGCTTCTTCGATTCCGCTGTTGATGTCCATAAGGACTTCTTTTTTCTTTTCCGGATCTTCCGGGATACTCAGTCCGCGTTTTTGAATATCCAGATCTCTGAAGCCAATGCTTTGAATTTCAAGATCCTTCTGCGCCATCCGATAGGCGGCTTCGCGGGCGATCAGTTCCGTTCGCATCTGGCCGTATTCTTCGCGGCTGATCCCACCCTCTTTATAGAGAATCTCTTTGCCATCATACGTTGCACGCATCTTGTCCACGTCGGCGCCCAGCTTCTTTAGAAGTGTATTCTGTTTTTCAATTTCCTTGAGTCGCCCTTCCATTCCGCGACGAGCAACGGCGTGCTTCTCGGTCGCGAGTGAGAGTTCAGATTTTGCGCCCTGCAGAGCCGCCTCCTGCTGCACAAGCTCAAGTTGTAAAAATACCTTTTCGAGCTGAACCAGAGTCTGGCCCTGGCGAACGACCTGGCCTTCCTTTGCAAAGAACTGTTCGATTCGACCCGAAGTCTTGGCATTGATTTCAACCTTCTGAAAGAATTCGACGGACCCTGCGCCATCAATCCGGGGTAAGACTTCTTCCGGTTGAATCGACAGCGTCTTGAGAGTCAGCGCGCTGAGATCAGATCCTTCTGTCTGATTGGCCTGCATTGCATGCGCGAGTCTCTCAATGGGATAGAAGACAGTTCCGACGACCGTTCCATACAGTCCCTTTCGCATCGAGGAGAGATATACGCCAAAGATTGCATAGAGGACGATATACGCGACCAGAGCAATGCCGAGTTTGAGATACGTGCGACCGCGAATGCGGAGCGGAAACGAGATGAGCGTGCGAAGAAGGTTCATGATCATTGAGCCGGCCGAACCAGGAGTGAAAGTAGAATGGTAGTCACGACGTAAGGGCTAATCCACGTGAGTATCCCGCGACCGCGATTCTGAGTTGCCCGGACCTGCAACCCTTTGACGCAGAGCACGCCATCCCAGATCCAGGCTGCGAGCAGAAGAAATCCGCTGAGCCCGAATCGGATATACATCCAACCAGGTCTGGACTCAAGCAATGGGTACGGCCATACGTTGGCGAGCACGCGAAGCCCGGTTGCCAGGGACAACAATGGAATGATCGCCACACACGTAATCAACAGATACGTAGAGAAGGCACGCTCTGAATCGCCCAGCCATCCGGCAAAGCTCCGGCGCATGAAAGCGGCGAAAAGGATGAAGGCGCCCCAACCCAACGCGAACCGGATTACATCACCCGGAAATCGAGGATCACCGGAAAACATAAGGCGCATCTGATCGCGATATTGGGAAGGAAAGATTGGCTCCGGATCGACCCATGCTCGCAGCAACGATGAAGCGACCAGGAAGAGCAAGAGGAAGCCAAAGAAGAGTCCCATCGTTTCAAAGGTTGTGCGCGTCTGGGGATGATTCGCTTCAAAGAATGATCGGGGATTTCTGGTGGCACCGCAAAATCGCAGTACCGATTGAATCCTTTCGCGGACCTTGCCCATAGATCACTCATCGGTTGGACGGACAAATCGTTTGATCGCAAAATCCCGCAAGTTGCGAAATACCTTTCTGAACAATCTAGGGCAGCTGTTCCAGGTTTCGGAGTGCAGCGGCAAGGAGTAGTTCTTCCGCAGGAGCAGTCCTGCTTGCCCCCGGCTTCATTCCCTGATACATTTCGCGTGGTCGCATGCTCGCTGATCCGGTGCGGACGGTCGCTTTGCCCAAGACTTCACCCGCTTCCTGGATTGCGGAACGAATCCGCGACGCTACGTGATCCGCGCCTGGATAATCGGTCTCAGACAAGACTACCACAAACCGGCGATCTGCGATTCGTCCGGCCACATCACCGGCCCTGTGAAGGCATTCGCGCAGGTGATCGCCTAACGCGCGAAAATGTACATCCGTCAGGGCCGAGGAATCGGCAATGACGTCCACAGCGATAGCAGCTATGGGGCGATCATACCGTAACGAACGACGCCATTCGCGAGATAGAAACTGCAACAGGGTTCCATGACTTGCAAGGCCCGTGTCGCGATCGCGGAGTTCTATGAGATCATCAGAATGACGGGACATTTCGCGAAAGTCATGCTCAAGATCATGCTGCGCCGCAAGGGCATTGCGAAGGCGCAATAGGGAATTCATGCGCGTCTGAACTTCGCGCGAATCTACGGGCATAGAGGCCACGTCAGCAATTAGGGAGCCGGGTGTGAAATCGGTCAAAGCCGATCGGTCGAGGAGAATTAGAATTGGAACATTTGTCAAAATCTCGAGGTCAGCGAACGCCTGCAGGGAACCTGAGATTCCAAGAATGGGCGAAACGGCCGTCACAATCATTTCAATTTCTGCGGGCGATTGATGCAGTTGAACAAACTCGATAAGCTCAGCAAAGTCTTTGCAAGGGACAATTGCCTCTTTGGACAGCGGTTGAAGGATTCTTTCGATGGTCTTGCGGGAAGGGGCATCCGGGAGGCCGATGTAGGAAGGCATGGTTAATCGTCGGCGCTTGGAATCGAATTGTCATCACCTATCGTGGGTAAACGAGAAATTTTCCAACAGGGTGACGTGCTTCTGAACGATTCGAATTGACGGCTCCCTCACGGGTCGTTTTCGATTAAATCCACATGGCCCGGTTCAAGCAATATCTTTCGCGGATTCAAGCCGCCCTGACGAGGATCGGCTCTCGCGCCAGTCGGTTTCCGTGGAAACCCATTCTCATAACCATGGGAAGTCTGATTGCGGCTTCCGTAATCACTCTGGCTGGATTGCTCTACTATATGCAAAGATCCAGATGCGTCGCCGGAGATTGCGAGAATGGAACCGGTACCCTTCAGGTCAATGACGGCACCACTTACACCGGTCGTTTCCGCGAAAGAAAATTCGATGGCGCAGGAATCTTGTCAACGCGGCGGAAGGGGAATTACCGGGGCGAATGGGTAATGGGGCAGAAACAGGGATTTGGCGAGTATACCTACGCAGACGGTGGTAAGTATTCGGGCCAGTTTCACGCGAATGTGAAAGAAGGCCGTGGTTCATATCGATGGTCGGACGGAACAGTTCTGGCGGGTAACTGGCATGAAGGCGAACCACAGGGAGATTGCACCCTCACACTATCTGACGGTACGGCTTTGCGGGGCCAATACGCTGATGGAAAAGTGCACTCTGGCGCTGGGATCTATATTTACGATAACGGCAAGCGCTACATTGGCCAGTGGTCCGATGGCAAGCGAAATGGCATTGGCGCGCTGCTCGATGAAGAGGGTGGCGTGATTTTTTCGGGAAGATGGAAGGATGATAAGGAAGTGAAAACGGATGGAAAATAGTAAGGTGGGCATTCTTTCTCTCCCTCGGGAGATATTTCGAGCGCATCGGAATCCTGAGAACTCGGTTGATCTTCTCGGAGATTCGTCGATTCGTCGCCTGACGTTAACTCAGTTGATCTGGTTGCTAATTCTGGCAATTCCCGGAACTATTACCGGCCTCGTTATTCTCTTAGTCAAAGGAACTTTCGGCCAAACCGTCCCAGGGGGCCCCACTTCTTCCCCTGGTGAAATGCTATTTGCAGACGCACTGTTATTCGTCATAGCCTGGATCGCTTACCTGTTTCCGGTTGCCCTTGTAAGACTCTGGGGCCTTCGCTTCCTTGGAGACACTGGAACCTACCGCCAGGTTTTTCGCGTCGCGTGGATGGCTGCATGGCCGGTAATAGCGATTGCAGCGCTGCTCAGATTCGTTGCAGTTCTGGTGCCGGGGACGGCTCCACCCGCAGTTGGATACGCGCAATTTGCATTGTCGATGATTCTATTTCTGGCAGGGTTATTTCTTGAGGCAAGGTATACCGTGAAAGTTCACAGGCCCCTCTTTGGCCAAAACACGGGCCGCGCCGTGGTTACCTGGGTTTCTCCGTTTGTAATCTGGTTTGTATTCGCCTGGCTAATGGTTCAAATTCTGGGGCTATTCGCATGATGACTCACAAAAGGAGCATTCAAATCCTCCTGATTTTAGGCGCATTCTTGATGTTCGTCACGTGCAAACAACAAACACCTGACGAAGCCAATGCAGAGATTGATCAGGCAATTTCAGAGGGATTGAAATTCTATCAGGAGGCGAATTTCGCAGAGGCCCTTCCCGTCTTTGAGAAGGCGGCCAAAAAGCATCCTGGATCAGCGGACCTGGCGAATAACGTTGGAATGTGTCACCTGCAGATGGGCGACTTTGTGCGCGCAGAAGAAGGCTTCAAAGCAGCTCTAAGCATTCAGAAAACTTCCAAGCTATACGTTAACCTGGGGGATGTACAGGCGCGACAAGGAAAATTCAACGAAGCTGTAAAGACGTTAACAGAGGCTACCACCCTGGACCAAAAGAATTTCTTTGCCTGGGTGGCCCTAGGTCGCGCTCATTTCTCGCTCAAAGAGTTTGAGAAAGCCGAGAAATCCTGGAACCATGCGCGCACGCTGAACGAAAGTGCTGAGTTACTAAATAGTCTGGGCACGCTCCGCCTGCATCAAAACAAAACCGAAGATGCAACAACGTTATTCGACAAAGCAATCAAGATGGAGCCTGGGTACGCACCGGCTTACTACAATCTGGGTGTCCTTCAACAGAAGGCAAAGGAATATCAGAAAGCGAATGACAATTACGTCAGAGCGATTGCCGTTGATGCTGCGTATTTACCTGCCTATTACAATCTTGGGCTGGTTCGGAAGGAATTGGGCCGCAAAGAAGAGGCTATCGCCAGTTTTAAACGATTCGTTCAGCTTGCTCCAAAGGATCTTGAGGAACAGATAAAGGGAGCGCAGAGTGAGATTGAGGGGTTGGGAAAGTGAACCCCGCTACCTGGGGGGAATGAACGCGTTTCCTTCTTCGGCTTTGTTGCGTGCGCGAATCCTGTTCGCACATGTCAGCCAACTACATATCACCGTTATTTGAGATTTATTTTGCCCTTGATCACTTCCCGAAAAAGGTCTGGCTCAAGTAACGATATTTCCAGAGGGGCCTCATCATTTTTCCTTACTTGAGCCCGGATTGCATGCGCCTGCAGCCGAGTCCTCCAAGATGGAATCCTTCAGTCGCCAACCAGCTGCTTCGTCGAACATCTCGTCAAACATTGATTCTGGCAGAATTCGCAAATCCTCACCTTCATGCTCTGAACAGAATTGAGCCATTGCTGAAGCTAGGTCAGGACCTTGCACCCGTTTCAGTGTCTTCTGATCAAGCCAACCTGTGAATCTAAAGGGAATTGGCTCACCCGATTCGGCTATGCATGCAGCCTTTCCCAAATCAATTCCCTGTCTGCTCTGCATTGCCACCAAATAAAAACTATGGCTCACGGTTTTACCCAAACATACTCACCACTGCTGGTCAAGATTTTTACCTCCTTTAATGCTCCCATGCGCCCGGACTGCACTTGTTGCTGGACAGCGCGAATTGCATCCGCGTGGCTGAGACCGGCAGAACGTCCATCAACGATTACTCTGTCCGATTGGTACTTGGCTTTCCCCAAATTGTTTCGAACGGCATTAATGCTAGCACTCTCAAGCGTTTTAAATTCGTAACGTACCCCGTTTACCACGAAATCATATCCTTCGGCCTGACTACCTCGCACGATTACGTTGTTGCCCTTCGAAGCGAGTTCTTTTGCAAAATCGATCTCTTTTCTATACGCTTTGCCTAAGACCTTGACATCCCCGAGAACGACTTTGAGTTCATTCTTGATTACTTGAGACCCCGGACCACCCATGTAGGCATCACCTGCAACGATCGCAGCAATCGCTTCGCCAATCGTGATGCTATTTGCCGTTGCAAACAGATAAAGGGCTGGACATCCCCCCGCCGCGCATGCAACCACGCCCACCTCAACGGCGGCTGCGACGGCACTTGCCTTAGCCAAATTAGCTGACGTCTCGTTCATGCAAGCCGGCCCATCATCACAAGCCATTCGTAGCCCAAGACCGAAGCTACCGTAAGGATCATCGTTGTGCACGAGTGATTCGCCTTCCCCAACAAAGTAGTCATGCGCTTCCGCTACTGAGAAGTTATAGACAGTCACCGTACGTGGAATCATCTCAACGGTGGAAATCGTCGCTGACCCTGGTAGCTCTGCTGGCAAAAACACGGCTTCCTTTCCCTTACCCGTTTCTGAACCCGTGAAAGACACTGTTTTCACAGGAAACTTGTGTCCATCGGCCATAGTCACTCGTTCATTGTGCCTCGCGATAGCGGCTATCGTTGGAATTAGCATGCCAGCACGGAGGTCCCTTCCCTTCACCCAACCTTTGCCGGCCACATAAAACCGATGCGACCATGTCGTTTCAAGGCTCGTTCCGTCCAGGCTAGTTACACGGTAGATTTCTGGGGTCGTTCGAACGAATGTTTCCTGTACTTTCGAATATGTCAATGCGCCCGTCTTTTCATTCCACGCAATCACCGTGTCTCCGCTACGAATATCCTGTATTTCTTTGTAATGCTTGTGATTCTTTACGAATGCCCCGCGCGTCTGCGGAGCAACCAGAACTAACGTTCCCCGGGTGAAACAGGTCCGGCTCTGATACTTCCCATTCGTATCAATGTATCCCCAGCGGTCGCCGAGTCCGCCGCCAGCCAGCTCATGCATTCCGTCCTGGATATCCCCAAAGAAGTCATCCAGTATCCCATCACCCCGCGATGCTTCCATATCGCGCGGCGGACTTTCTCCATTCTGAATCCTTAGCGCCAGTTCTTTGTTGTGCAGAGCTGTAAGCTCTGCCTCGCGCTGAGCTTCCGTTAAGTTCGCCCATGCCGCAGCACTGTAGTCTTTGCCCGTTAATTCCTTGATGCGATCACGGCGCCCTTTATCCAGCTCCGCCTGTTTCTGAGCCTGATCCATCGCTTGCGCATAGTCATGCAAAAGAGTGGGATTGATGGTACCTACGCCGCGGTCGGTCAGGGTTCCCACATTCACTCCCTTCGTGCTCATGCTCACAGAAAGCGAGTCTTCGCCATCCCATCCGCGTGTATAACTCAGGCCGATCCCGTTCTCTCCATATCTGCTGCTGGCTTTTCCCGAGTATTTGATGCCTGCAGTGATTCCGCCGTGCTGTGAAATGCCCGCATTTACGCCAAGACCCGCTGGCATCCTACCGGCGTCACCTTTGAAGTTGTGACTTATGTTGGCTCCGAAGCCACTTGCCCTATCATAGGAAAGGCCAAATGCTGGACCGTCCTTCTGACCATAGCTTCCGCTCACAGATAATCCGCCCCGTACACTATATCCTACGGATCCACTGAGCCCGTCTGCATCTCCCGCGTTGAATGAAACGCCTAGCCCATTCCTATCCGAATACGTAAGGGCGCCGCCCAGTTTTCCAGAGCCAGGACCGTATCCCAGGGAGGCTGAAAATCCTCCCTCATGTGTATAACTCATACTGCCGCTTACAAATTCTAAGGACGCAACTGTCGCTGTGCTGGCTCCGGCTAGTGCAGCAAAACCTGGGATCGCTTGCAGAGCAAGGCTTCCCGCAGCTACCAGCGCACCCTTGTCCCCACCCCTGATCCAGCCTTCACGGACTTTCCAGGCAGTGTAAGCTCCGCCGCCAATCAGGCCGGTCGTTGCGTCCATCAGCATCGGGTGCTGTGCATAGGTTGCAACCAGTCCCTTTTCAATTCTGGAAAAGACTTTGTCGTTGGCCATGAGTATGGCAGAGCCGACAACGACGAAGGGATTTCCAGATGCAAACGCCAGTTGCATGATTCCGCCTCGAGCACCGAAACCCAGGTTCTTCGTAAAGTCCGATGCAGCGGCGTAATCACCATTGGCCTTCATCTTCATGGATTCTTTCAATCGATCATTGCCGGCCAAATCAGCGGCGCCTTTCAGTGTATTGTATTGGATCTGTGTGGCGACTTTTTCGGCCATATTGCCGTAGACCTTGGTTGCGATCTTGATGTCTTTCGCCAGGACATCAAGGCCCGTGTAAGCACCGAGCTTTGCAACATTGTCGAGTTTGGTAATGCCAAAATCTTTCTTGAGTTTGTCCAATGGAACCCCAGTAGTTGCGGCACCCAAATGTGCAACGGCACCTTTGTAGTCACCCGTCACCCACGACCCAAAGGTATCTCCAAGGTTTGTAACTATCCCAACAACCCCATCCAGGCCTGCCTGCAACGCTCCACCCAGACCCTTCCCGGCCAGGCTGGCTTGATACATTCCTTTTCCCAGTCCCCAAATGGCGCCAGCAATAGGAATAGAGGAAATGGCTTGATCTACCTTCGCGAGCTTGGGGTTGTAAGCCGCATTGCGCATAGTGTACGTAACGGCTCCGAGAATTAGATCTTCCGGTTTTAACTGAGCAGCCTTAGTTTTTGCCTTCTTTGCGGCCGCCTGGGACAATTGAGTCTGGAGCATACTTGCCAGATCTGCATTTCCAATCGCTTCGCCAAGGTGCTGATATGCCAGACTCTCGGCATAACTTGCGGCGGCTTCGTGCGGTTTCATCCCGCCCATGAGTCCGGAAAGGAAGCCGGAAGGAAAGCCCGTGGCCGCAGAGATTGCGTCAGCGATCTGTCCGCGCACCTGGCCTTGCGCCCAGGATTCAAATGTGCCGCCTGTGAGGAGTGCGGTGAGCAGGCTTTTGATCTGGGCTGCATCGGCAGCTTTCTTCTGCGCTTCCTTTGAAAATGCCTGGAGATTGTCTCCTACTACTTTGTTTGCAGCTTCCAGAACCTCGCTCTGCCGATTCATCGATTCTTCGGTTTGCTTCTGGTAATCGTTCTGAGCGTCCAGAATTGACTGAAGATTCCACTCGCTAAAGAGTGAACCAGTGCTCGCCAGTTTTTGCGTCGGAGGCGGAGCAATGTGAATGGTCTGTTGCGCAAGGACGGGGTGATAGGCTTCCGCGTTCGTCGGATCGCCACCGTCATTCAGTGCTGCCTGGCCGTTGGCAACCGCTCTTGTTAACGTTATACGACCAGATGCATCCGTCGTAACTTGAATCGAAGAGTCAGAGACTTTTCCTTCGGCAATATTCTTTTGCACTTCCGCCGTAATCTGATCCCCGCTCCATTCAGGATGTGCAATCGACAGGGCCAGTGCATCCGCCTGTGCTTTCGCACTTGTGATCATACTCTTAACGGCATCAGATTTCATATGCTCGGCTTCATCGCTGGCGGTCTTTGCAATAGCGAGGTTTGACAGACCGCCTAACGTTTCGCCAAACTTGTTTTCCAGGTTTGAGATCAAACTGAAATCAGGCAGACCAATCGCGGCACTGTCATTGGCATGCGTAGAACTGGATGGCACGCTATTTACAATAGATATAAGGTTTGCAAGGTTAGGTTGCTGGACCGGGGTATACGCTGGCAAACCAGCAAGCACAGCTTTGGCAGCTTCTTGTTGAGCCTTTGGATCACCGCCTTGCGTCGCGTTTTGGGCAGCAGCAAGGTCAAGAGCTACCGTTTGCCATTGGGCATCGGCAACCTTGTGAGCATCGCTCATTGATTGAAGCCACGTGTTCTTTGATTGCATCAACTGCGTCGATGCGGTGTCATATGCCTGCTGCTCCGTGATTAGGTCTTGCTGGGCCGTGGCCAACCAGGCCGCATGTTGCGCCTGATACTGTGACACCTGGACTTCCCAGTTGGCGCTTGCCTGCTGCAGGCCGGTGAATGTTGCAAGCGCAGCACTCAGGTCATTCTTGTATCCGCCCCAGGTTTGTGCGTTGGATTCAGCGATTGAATCGTGAACGTGATATGTGAGCGTTTTGATAACACTGTCTTCCGCATAGCCGCCGCCCTGAGGGATGCAGATTACGAAGCAAATAGCTCCATTTGCGCCCCATTGAAAAGGAAAACCATCGTTCGGCAAATAGATATGATTCGTCTCCCAAGTGTTGAAGACAATTGGGAAGGGCGGATTGTGTGAAGCGGAGTATCCCTGCAGCTGAATCGAGTTTATCGTTACGGTCTTGCCTACTCCACCCAGTTGAGTCAGGAGTGGTTGCTGATTTCCGTCGATGTACGCCTGGACATTTCCAAATTGGGGATCGACGTAGAGATTGCCCCAGTTGCCATAAAAGCTCAGCGTTGCACTGTCATTATAGTTAATGTCTACCTGGCTTTGCCAGGTTTGCTCGGTCGTATACGCAACGTTTTCCTGCGCGGTGAGATAGTTCACCATCGTCTGCGTAACTTGAGACAGCGGCGCATTCTGCTGCAGCGCTGTCTGAATACTCGTTATGACCGTCAGGAGATCGGTTCCCGCTTGATTCATTGCGCTGACGCAATTATTTCCCTGAGCGTCGCATGTCGTATTGTAGAACAATTGACTGCTCTGCAAATAGCTCTGCATCCCCTGAACCTGCGTGCTAATCGCGTTGCGAACGTTTCCTTCCGCTGCCTGAATCCCCTGAAGATTTTGCTGATATTCTTGCTCTGTCTGATTCAGGCCGGCAATAAACGAATTAAAGTTTTGATCCAGCGCACCCTGGGCCGCACCAAACTGATTCAGGCCATTCGCAAGTTGCGCATTGAATCCCTTTTCGTAAGCGGCTTTCGCGTCTGCTACTTGCTGCGCCGCATCCTTGAAAACATCGGAATTCTGAGTGGGCGCTGTCGCATTCAAAAGAGCGTCTGCCTGGGTCTTTGCGTCCTGCTCTGCTTCCTTGAGATCGGCGGTGCTAAGCGATGCGATGAAAGTCTGGCGTTCAGTCTGGATGGTAGTCTGAGCAGCGCTGGTCCAGCTCGCTTCGGCGGCGCTCATCTGGCTGAGGAGCGCACTCCGGACATAGTTTTGATAGTCAACCTGACTGTTTACAGAATCCGATTGCGTAACATTGAGCAGCTCTGTGTTAATCTGCGCGGTGACGACCGCTTCCCATGTCGCGCGAAGCCCCGCGAGACCACCCTGAACAATCGTCTCCCACGCGGCCTGGCTTTGCGCTCCTTGAGCCTGGCTAATAGTTGGATTCAAGTCCTGACTATTGAAAGCCGGAGGTTGCAGTTGCGGGACAGGCGCCGGTTGGCCAATCAATCCAACGAGGGAAAATAACAACAGGTTTGCGACAAAAACTAATCGAAAGGGCTTCATAGGTAGATGTCAGGGACGCATCGTTTTCGCGCCACGGTCAACGCGAATTGTCAAAATACCGGCCAATTTTGTGCGAAAAAAGCAACTTTCGCATCGCCGAAATCAGCTACGCCCAAAGGGATAGAAGGATGCATCCGTTGGCGGCACCTCGCAATGGGCATCCAGCATAAACAAGAGTTGACAGGGAAACCTCGGACGCCGAACCATTAAGTAGAGTCGAAATTGGCTCTACCAGACGCGCTGTGCACCTGTTTCGAATCCTACGATCAATCCTGAATCATCCTCTAAACAAAAACAGTAAGATCAAGACCCTCATTCGATTCATCCGGTGGCAACTGGGGGTACGGCTCCTGCCCTTCCCGGTAGTTTATCCGTTCATTCACGAGACCGTCTTGGTCGCCGAACGCGGCATGACTGGCGCAACCGGAAACATTTATTCCGGACTTGAAGAATTCGACAATATGGGTTTCGTCCTGCATTTTCTCCGACCTGCTGACCTCTTCCTGGATGTGGGAGCAAACATCGGGTCGTACTCGGTCCTAGCAGCCGGAGTGCTGGGTTGCAAAACAGTAAGCCTTGAACCTTTCACGAGATCATTCGCCTCACTTGAGCGAAATATAGCCGTCAACAGAATCGGGAAACTTGTAAGCCCGAGGGTCGTGGCAGCAAGTGATCGAAAAGGAACTTTGAAACTCGCGACCACCCTTGGCGCCATGAATCATGTTGTGCCGTCGTCAGACATTTCATCTGAATCGGTGGAGGTGGATGCGGATACTCTCGACAATATTGTTGGGGATCAAATTCCAGCGCTCATCAAGATTGACGTTGAGGGATTTGAACAATCCGTAATCATGGGGGCACGCCGCACCCTGAGGGACCCGCGGCAACAGGCTCTGCTCATCGAACTCGGAGGACTTTCCGAACGCTTTGGTGTACACGCCACAGATCTCCGTGGATTGATCCAATCCTTCGGGTATTCAGAAGTGCTTTACGAACCTCGTTCGCGCAGGTTGAAACCTGGTCTTGCAGAACAATACAATGCACTGTTTGTAAAAGACATCGCGTTCGTCACGGAACGTGTTGGGTCCGCAAAAGCGTTTGTCGTCAATGGCCAGTCGATCTAGGAGCGGCTTGCCCGTTTGCCCATTTCAGATCTCCATTGCCCGCACAGAACGATCCGTATAGAAATCCGAAGTTGTCTTGGGATCGCTGTGCCCCAGGAGTTTCTGCGCGTAGATGAAATCGCGTTTCCTTGAAGCCTGGCGACCCAGGTGGTGGCGCATGCCGTGAGTCGCGATCAGTTGCCCGAGTCCATTTCGGATTCCCCAGGAATTCCCGCACGGCGAACCTGGCAGGACCAGAAAACGTGATCGGAATCAATTCCGGCAACAGCGTGATAGCGGTCCAGGGCCCGGATGAGTTTTCGGAATGTCTTTTCTGAAAGTCGTATAACGTGGCGATCGCGCCGCTTCGGCCTGTAGAACGAAATGAGCGGACCCAGGTCATCACGACGGAAATCAGATCGCTTGAGAAGCACAAGTTCACTGGCCCGCATTCCGGTTACCAGGAGAATAAGAAGCATGGCATGGGAACGCGTTCCGTCCTCATCACGTCGGCTTGCAAGGGATCTACGGAGTGCATCGATTGCGTGAGGATTCACCGGGGCCCGGTGCAAAACATTCAGCCCCCGCGTTTCACCTGTCCGCTTCTCTTGGCGGTGTCCGTGTGTTCTGCTGTTGAAATCTACGAGGTGTAATGTTCCCATCGCCGGATGGTAGGCGCGGATGCGAGACGCGTCAAATAGAATAAGCAGGAAGTGTGTCAAACGGAAAGAACAGTTCCGCTCAACACTTCACTCTGCTATCTATCGGCTATTTCGATGCCCTGTATCTCAAGCTTGAAAGCTCCCTGTTTCCATTCCTTCATGTCAACGTTCCTCTCCGGACAGACAGAATCCGTCCTCGAATAATTTGGCTTGAGAGGACCGTACTCTCCGTCCTTGCTGAAGGCGACCAACCCTGTGCTCTCTGCGAAAGCCCGATCCGATTGATCAAAATACGTGGCATGCATTTCAATGCGGGTCATCATCTTATCAGACAGGTTCTTTGCTTTGAAACTAATGCAGCCACTCTCGTCGGCGGTAATATCGGAAATCTGTAAGAGATGTTTCATCCTTGCGGCAGTGGCGGCCGCCGCACGAGCGCGGTCCTTCTCCAGGTCATCCCAGGATTTGATTTTTTCACTTTCAGCTTTAGGTTTCTGTGGCCTCTCGGAGACGCGCTTGCACTGCAGCTCGAAGAGATCGGACTGGACGCGCATTGTGGCCACCGGCGATTTCTGCGCGTCGAGAACAGCAAGGACGCGTGGAGGTTTGTCCGGTGCCATGCGAATCAGTATTTGAGCTTCGCGAATTTCATATGTCCAGGTCTCACCGACCGTTTCAAGCCAGACCCTGTCATCGTTCTTGAAGGTGTAAACGGGGGAGAATAGAACGGCAGTGCATTCCCAGCTTCCACCGACGATGAAGGTCTTCAGAGCGGCATTGCGGGGCGTTCTTGCGGAAGGTTGAAACATGAGCGGGAGCTGAGGTTCCGAAAGCAAGGGAGCAAAGCAGCTCACGATCAGAAGAGTTATTAACGTTTGTCTTTGAGTTTTCATATTACCTCACGGTTACTCGTGTCCGAGTTTACCGAATCTCGGACACCAGGGATCAGACAGATCCGCCTACCCATTGGCTACCTTGCACTTCGCGAGAAATGCGCGACCCCTGTCAATCCAGTCGATTTGTTTACCAGAAGCTCAGGTCAGTTTCATCGACGTCTCTTAGAGGATAGAGCCGGAAAGGAATCATAGCCCGGTATTGCAACATGCGGGCACGCGGTTCGGAATCGGATTGCTTCGCGGCGACTAACGTTTGCCCTCACCTCCCGCAATTTTGGCAGTTTCTCCAAAATCTGAAGAGATTTGATAGGCCGGTTTCCAACTAAATTCAGGTAACGGAGATTCTCCAACCTTTCCAGGCACTGAAAGCCACGAATGACGTTGTCTGCGAGATTCAAGCTGACGAGGTTTGAGAGACCATCGCATTTGATTCTCTTCAATCGATTCTGAGATAGGTTCAGATCCCTGAGGCCGCCAAGTCCGGCCAGCGAGTCGGTAGTCCGCATCCCACAACTAACAATAGAGAGCGTTGTAAGGTTGGTTAGCTTTGAGAGCCATTTCCAATTCGTTACAGCGCACGAGTCCAGATGAAGCCTGCGAAGCTTAGTCAGTCTGGCAAGCACGCCAACCTCGCTCTTCCCCAGAGTAATCTTACGAAAGCGGAGAGATTCCAGGCGCGGTCGCGCAAGGAGAAGTTCGAGATCTGGGAGTGACAGGGATTCTGGGCCAATCGATTCAAACGACAGGTTTGCGCGCTCTGGCGGCAAAAGACGCAGGCTATTCGTAAACTCAATCCAGTGACGCATTCGAATCCAGTTCGCGTCATGCGGCATTGAGACGTTGCGTGTTCCGTTCCGGTGCGCTGCCATATCCTGCGTTCGTGTAAGGGCCGGACAACTAGAAATTCCAGGCCTTTTAGCTGTCACTGTCGTTTTTTCCTGGCAGGCCAGCACCCGCCGCGAACGTCATGCGATAAGTCGTAGAATTCGAGACCAAAAACTTGGAAAAGGAACAAAAATACCGCGATTGACGACCGGAGTGTTTCCGTTCGAAGGCGGTTCACACGATCTTGACAAGAATCAATGCGGAGATAGCAAGGTGCTTCGCCGGGTTTGGCCTGTGGGATGGAAACAGCAGACAAAGATCTCGATCTGATTCGCTGCGGATTTCCGAGGGTTGCAGTTCTGGCAAAGCATGCGCCTTGTAATACATCAATTCGGAATTTGAAATGCAATTCGACCTTTCCCAACTATCCGCAAGAATTCAGCGGGAATTGGCAATATGACAGATGAACCTGGTAAGCCCACGACGCTTGCGGAATCGGTTTGGGCCGTGCTGCACCGACGAATCGTCGATCCATTTCTGGGTACCTTCCTTCTCGCATTGCTCACATGGAACTGGAAACCAGTCCTGACCATCTGTTTCGACGATGAAACCATGCGGACCAGGATCGATTCCGTGATCACTGACTACTGGGGAGATGACTCGAGCATTCTGAAAGCAGTTCTCATTCCCCTCTGCGTCGCTTCAGCTTGGTATTTCGCCTATCCTTTTGTAGCACGACTCCTTGCAAAGTTTCATGACATTCAAGATCTAAAGACAGGCAAGATGCGCGCGGACCTTGCGAACGAGCGACGTTTCGAATCCGAGCTGAAGAATCTACAGGGCAAAGAACAACTCCTCAAGCGGGTAGAGCAGGCTTTCTTCACGCTCTACCGCGAGAGGTCCAATCCCGGACAAATTGGCCATTTAGATGTAGTGTATTGCCCGCAGGCAAGCCTCGGAGATTGGGTTCGCATGGAGTCAAACAGCACGTTGCTCGCAGTGGCGCGTCCACGCGAGCCAATCTGGGCAAATGCTGTGGTCGTAATGGATCTGAAAGACGGGTTTTGCCTGGTGCAAGGAAACGGCGTCGTTGATCCAAATATTTTCGCCGGAGAGCACAGGTCTATCATGCAAGACAGCAGAAAGTTCATTCTCAGTTCCGATCCGGGCAAGATGGAACGGGTGAAGGCCGCAGGCTATGCACAAGTTCTCCTGAGATTCGAGCCCGGTGAAAAGACCGAATTGACCATCGACCTGAACACTACGCACCTTCCTGCACCCGAAAGCGCATAAGGTCCCGCAGGCCATCGCAAAAGACACACATGTGATTAGCAAATACATGACTGGTATTTAATTGACAGAATCCCGAGTTTGCTTCTGGGTTACATATGGATCAGACCTACCGGATACGCAGTCAACAGAGGGCCTTTCAGCTGGGACGAGCTGCGCATGACCGTCTGGAGATTCGTGAGCCGCATCTCGATATGGACTGGGTGGCCCTCACGCAGGGAAAAACGGATCCCGTGGTGAACAGGCTCAGAAACGCATGGTTCGCAGGATTCGATTCACCTCTGACGCATCCTTAGGGGAAAGGGTAGTAGAAACACCCTGGGTCGGCCTACATTTCCCATTGAGACCACCAAACGGTCGAACCGGAGGCCCGTTTGCGCGGTCAAACGAACCTGAGGTAACACAGAGCCAGAATCAGATGCGCATGGCAATCAGAACCATAACACCCGTCAGGAAAACGAAGCCGAGGTACACCGCGAGAAAGTGATTGTCAGCTACTCTCTTTTCTAAATTTCCTCCGGCCCAATTCTTTTCGACAACCGGAAAGAACTCCTTGATTAAGCTGCGCTCCCGGCTTCGCAGATTCTTAATACTGTCACGATTCCGTTTCAATATGTCAGAAGACACCGTCCAGATTGCGAGGATCATGACGGCAGCAAGCCCATAGACCATGTCTTTCTCTTTATTCTTTTCGAACAGAGCGTAAACGGAACCCTGCGCGATTACGGCGTAATATGTGTTCCGTAGCATCCATTCCTTCAAAGCCCTGTTGGCCGAGATTGTCTCACTCAAGTACACCAAAGCTTCTTCTCGCCGGTCTGCCATGGAGAGACCAGAATGCCGTTCCGATTTTTTCGGAGGTGGTTGCCAGGCCAGCCAACCGAACAAGTGTTTACACAGACCCTTCACTCCTCGACCAGTCCAAGGTCATTTGAACCCGCAATTCCAATTCCTTCTGAGAAACTCGTGATAGTCACCCTGTTCGCTGAACGGAGCCACAATCGTCCGTTATGCGCTTCTCACCGAGGGCCGCTGATATCCCTCTTGCCGGGGAGTATCGCGAAGCGATTTGAACCACGTGGGGTCGCCGGATCGCGGTAGCCTTTCCTTGTTTTTCTGAAAAGCAAGGATATTGTTCTTTTTGAATTCAAATTTTATTTGACGATTCAGACAACAATATGTACTACATATGGTTATGATTCAACTAGCATTGCGTTTGATATTTCCATTTTTGATATTTATGATAACCTTTTGCGGGGATCGCGAAAGCAATGTCCTCCTACACGATTTCCTTCGTAACAACGCGGCACCCACTACCTCAGCTAACACGCAGAAGGGATGGGTGCAAGGGGAAACTATCGCTGATGCAAAGTGGCAAGGAGACATCTCAGGCAGTGCGGACGTTGGACCGATTGTTGCCGTTAATTATATAAGCCAGTTTGTCAAGAAGCCGGGAACAAAGGATATGGAGTTGCTACGCTGCCACAAAGTCCCATTTGAGCGACTGCATAGCACAGCTCCTTTAAATATTACACAGGAGACTACCAAGGCCTCGGTTCACATAAAGCAAGAGATACTTGTAGAAGTGAACGCGCGAATCGATGCAGCTCTTAAGGAGAAGAAGATCACCGATATTGAAGCGGCCGCCCTCAAAGCCAAGGTTTCAGGGTCAGTTTTTGAAAAAGTAACAAAGGATACGAACGCCAGGCTCACCTATGTAACCGTCACGGACGCATCCCCGAATAACTGGTTCGACGCAGGGGACCCGACTTTGACGGAAGCCCTTTCGACGTGCGCGAGCGGAACACGAGGTTCTTTGCTTCAAGTGATCAACGGCGTTTCGGGTTGGTTCGTGAAGGACCTCACCGTCTCGTCGGTCATCGTCGAAGAGAAATCGCTCCTCGCAGACTTAAGTGCAAGTGTATCCGGCGTTCCTAAAGGTCAGATCATAGTGGACGCCAGCGCGGATATTGCTCTCAAAATCAATAAGCGCTTCACAAAAGACCTGGCAATCGAAACCAACGTTAAGAATATGTTCATTCCGAACCAATTCCGTTTGCGAGCAACGGTCCAGGCCAGTAACATACTTCCACGCGTCTGCAGCACCGAGGAACTTAATACGAAGTTCACGCCTCGGAGCAAACTGCAATGCAAGCCACCTCACTCAGCGGTAGTGAGGCATATCGAAAGTAACGGTGAAGACTTCGCAAGCTTCATCAACACAAATCACGAGCAGGTCTATTCCTCAAATCTTGCGATCGTTCCAGTGGCTGGTGCTCTCTGTCCAGGACCGACCACCGATGCCTTCGTAGAAGCATTGATACAATTTGGTACCCCCGTTTTCTACAATACAGGATTGGTGCCAACACCGGGAGCAGGAACCGCGCACGCGCTTGCATGGACGATGAAGGTTGTTCCCATCCCTGTGCCGGGTCTGGCGAATGGTACGGCAAAATATTGGATGGGTTCCTCCTACAGCGGAGACCATCATACGACCAATGGCATTGTATACTTCAGAGTTACACCAAACTGCCTTCTAAAGTGAGACGGTGATCTGGACCACTCTACGGCGCGGGCTCGTTGCAAGCGGGCCCGGCGTTTCGCTTTCTTGCTTTTCCGGCAGGCGAGACTCGGGGTGCGGGGACTCCACGCCACATCAATTCCCAGAATGTCGAGCCGCCATTCGCACTTACTCGATCTTGAAGTAGGTTCCGTCAAAGTATGCCCGCGCGCCGTGAAATCCCGAGCAGTCAACTTCCTCAACTTGAAGCGCCCCGGGTTCAATCGTGAAATTCAAGTCACATTTCATTACCATTGGATCAGAGGTAGACCATCGGTACTTGATCGAATTGCCAGTACGACGAAAGACTCCGTTATATTGTCCTGTGTGGAACGTTGGACCGCGAACTACCCGCATTTCAAATAGGTACTCATTCGGACCGACCTGGATAATTGTCACCGACCCGTTTGACTCATCTGAATAATAACCGGCAATGTCTGCATCCCTCACTCGACCCAATAGCTTCGTTAGAAAACGCAACCTCTCGTCCGTCGAGCGCAGGAGGCATGCATAGAACTCCTGGTCCCCGGAAGGACTTGAGGTCTTGCAGTCTGCCTCCTTCGCGCGTATCCAGGAAATCGAACTATCCTGAAGCGCCTTCCTCGTTCGCGCGGATAGAAGCGGAATCAGTTTCTTGTAGACCTCATTCAGTTCGCTATCCCGTTTTTGATAAGCTGCTTTCAGACACACCCGGAGATCGGGTTTGGTATTCGGATCGCAGATATTTGGCTCTGCCCCTACGGCAACAAAGCTCACAAGCAGGACAACGAAAGCGAGAGCATTGCGATATCGTACCATGTGTTTCCCCTCACCACCTATACAAAACGTGCCACATTCAGAGCAGCAATCCTCACGCTCGCTCCGCATACTCATCCACCAATGTGTGCGACAGATGAGAGAGGTGCTCCAGCCCCGCGATTTCCTCCACATCAGCGTATCCAATGAAGGTGCAAGTTTCCCTCAGAGGCTTGTCAAGGAGCGAAAATACTGGTCGTTTGATTTGCTCAAGGACTTTGTCGCGTCGATCTTCCGGCGCCACGATATGTAGGCGAATGTCCAGGTTCGGCACGAGAGCCAGCAGGTCGGCCATACGAAGAATGCCGGAATACACTGCAGTTGTATGCTCCACTTCAAAGGCTCTAACGATTGACCTGCCTTTCATCCAGATCACATCGATCTGTTCTATCGTCTTGATCGTGGTGCCATCGTAGCTCAGCGGAAGTTCGTCAAGTAGCACGCCAGTCTTCGCATTCCAGGCTTTGAGAACGTTGACGCGATCGCCACGCGGAAGCCAGATCTTCATGCCCATCGATTCTCCGATCTGGCAAAGCAAAGCTTGAATCTTATGCGATTCCCGGACAATCGGAACCGCACTTGATTCCTCATCGTCTCCTTTATCCGGCACCGAAACAGAAATGACCTTCCCTTCTGTCCGAGCTTCGTGTCGTTCAAACCTTGCTTTATCCCTTTCAGACATCGCGAAGAGGTGCTTCTGGTCCTTCTGCTTAAGAAGCGCCTGCGTCAGAAGAATCGCGTCCGCGCTTTCCACTTCATTGAGACTCTGACGAAGACGGCCAGTCCACTCAGCCGATGTTTTCGCGACTCCTTTTGTGAATGTGAGGTGATTCCAGAGCATATCCTCGTGAATCGGAATTCCGTGCTCCTTTTCCAACCAGACGACAGGCTCGATCTTGAATCGCACAACGTATTTTTCATCAATCTGCGAATAGAGAGGTGTTTCATCAACGTAAGCAGGGTCAACGACGTTGAGAATACCAACAAAGCGGGAAACTTTCGTTACATAGCATATGAAGGTATCGCCAGGCATGACGCGCTCGGCTATCTTCTTCTGCCGGAGGGGAAAACCGCTGACCATTCGATCAGACCTGGAAAAGACTTCATAGGTCTCAGGAGACCAGAGATTGTAGTAATACTTTCCCATGGTCAATGCACCCAGCGAACTTTCTTTTGATCATTTACATAGAACACACTGATGCCAAGTCGCCGGATCAGCGGCAGAATCGGGTCCACAATATTGCAATGATGCGCGTTGTCGGGCACCGCGATCGCCACCTGAGTTAGCTTCGGGGCTTTTGCAGCTAATGTCCCCATGGTTTTCAGAAGGGCTCCCGCAACATGGGACTTTACCTGTGCACCGGTAAACTGTTTACCGTACCTATTCGTGGCTGGTTTGGAACTCGTCGCGCCCTTCGCCTCGATATAGAATGTCTTCTTCCCGTCGGCTGAGATCATTTCGAGATCAACACCGCGCTCATTTGGGTCCGCCCTTCCGTGAAGTGAATATCCCTTTCTCCTTAGAAAGGCAAGAACGGCATCAATGACGTCCTTCTCAGTAAGCATCACTTCCGACCGAGGCTTTCATACACGCCCCGAAACTGCTCCAGGGCCGCTTCCAGGTTCTCAATGATTTCCTGGGCTATGATCTCCGGCTCCGGCAGGTTCTCAGCGTCTTCAAGCGAATCATCCTTCAGCCAGAAGATATCCAGACTCGTCTTGTCCCGTTGGATTATATCTTCGTAAGCGAATGCGTGGAATCGATCGGTCTCTTTACGTTTGCGACGATTGTCAGGGTTGAAACACTTTATGAAATCCTCGAGATCGGAATACTTGAGCGTATTCTCTTTCAGCGTAAAGTGCATGTTAGTCCGCAGATCATAGATCCAGACCTTTTCCGTCCACGGCTTCTCGCTTGCAGGCTTTCGGTCAAAGAAGATGACGTTGGCCTTCACTCCCTGCGCATAGAAGATACCCGTGGGCAGGCGAAGAAGCGTGTGAACATCCAGTTCGGCAAGGAGTCGCTTGCGCAACGTTTCACCAGCACCACCCTCGAATAGAACGTTATCCGGCACTACAACAGCGGCGCGGCCGTTAATCTTGAGGAGCGTCTTCATGTGCTGCACGAAGTTGAGCTGTTTGTTCGACGTTGTGGTCCAGAAGTCTTCCCTTGTGTATTGAAGGCTTTCTTTATCTGCCTTGCCTTCATCGTTAATAATTGTGACAGATGATTTCTTGCCGAAGGGCGGATTACTCATGATGAGATCGAATCGATCTCCGGGATCAGCAAGCAGGGCATCGGCCACAACAACCGGGCTTTCTTCCCCGCCAATGCCATGAAGATGAAGGTTCATCACACAGAGGCGTGCGGTGCTATCGACAATCTCCCAACCCTTGAATGTTTGGTGTTTAAGAAATTCCTTCTGACCCTTGTCCAGCTTGAAAGTCTGCGCTATGTAATCATGTGCCGAGAGGAAAAATCCTCCGGTTCCACAAGCCGGGTCTGCGATCGTTTGACCTGGCTGAGGCCGCATAACTTCTACGAGGGCTTTGATGAGCTGCCTGGGTGTGAAATACTGACCCGCCCCAGACTTAACGTCTTCTGCATTCTTCTGCAAAAGCCCTTCGTATATATCACCCTTGACGTCGATGTCGAGCCCGGACCAGGTCTCCTCATCGATCAGCCGGATCAGGCGCTCCAGTTTTGCGGGGTCTTGAATCTTGTTCTGGGATTTGCGGAAGATGATGCCGAGGGTGCCCTTCTCTTTCCCCAGGGATTCCAACAGGTGACGATAGTGTACTTCAAGCTCGTCCCCGCTTTTCGGAACCAGGCTCTGCCAGTCGTATTTCTTTGGAATAATCGATTCCTTCTTGAACGGCGGACGCGTTTGTTCGTCAGCCATTTTCAGGAACAAGAGATACGTTAGTTGCTCTACATAGTCGCCGTAAGAGACGCCGTCGTCTCGGAGGACGTTGCAGTAATTCCAGAGTTTCTGGACAATCGCGGTTGATTCGTTAGCCATGTTTTCTCTCCGATTCGCTCGCAGGGACGAGCTTGCCTTTAAAAGCCCTAGTCAGGATTGATTGCCGCAAAGGTTCTGCTGATGCGTCGACTTTGGCGACGAGACCGCCTAAACCTTCGACGTCAGCCATGTGGGTATCAAGGGTGTCGCATAGGAAAGCCTGCTCTTCTTTGGGTGGGACTCTGACCAAATACTCGAACAACTTCTCACCGGGCAGATGCTTGATAGTGGTGCCGGTAAAAAGTCGTGCCAATCGATGCGTAGAAGAATCCAATTCCAACTGCCACGCGTATAGGTGCGAAATGATCCCCGCAAGTGGCCGGGCCCGATGGAGAGCCTTTTGAATGACTATGGTATGGGACTTCTCCCAAACTGCACAACGACCCGGTTCTCCCCCTTCGCAAATGATGAGGTCACCGGAAACTGCACTTACGTTCTCAATCTCCTCGCTTTGGAGGCGGATCTCCTTCAGCTCAATTAAGTCAAAGGAATGCCATCGAACGTTGATATTGCCAAGGTAGGGATGGAGGGTTCCCAAGTTCTTCGCTTGATCAAGCATCTTACCCAATCTGCAATCAAAAATGTCGGTGAACCTCGCCCAGGCCCAACCTTCCGGCAACTCCGGCAGACTACTCGTATCCAGTGTCGGCAGTTCCTTGTATCTCTTCCCCATCTTCTTCTTCCGCTCTTCGCGAATGCGCTCAAGAAGCAAGGAGGCCGGTTCGATCTTGTCCCGATTCTCCTGCCGCCATTTCTCTGTTACCTTTCCGCTGAAAGCACTCTTCAATAGGGACTGACGGTATTGCTTCAGCAAGACTTTCGCTCGTTCGAGTGCCTGCACACCAGCATCGACCTGAGTGAATAGCTCCTCGATCTTGGCAACGATGCGGCGTTGTTCGGGGAGAGGCGGAAATGGAATCTGGATCGTCTGCAACGAAGGAACGTCCAGACTTTCGACTGTAGTGCCATCTTTCATACAATCACGGAGAATCCGCCGGTTTTCTCCGACGGAATAGTAGTACACGTATTCAGGCTCGATCTGGGCAGATGGTGTAAACGCTCGCAGGTCTTGGTTGACCGCACCCTCAACGGTGAGGATCGAGACCGGCAATATTCGCCGGAGAATACCGGATCGAACAACGTAGAGCACAGAATTGGGGGGAATGATTTTCGCCGCTGATTTTGCCAGCGCTTCACGGGAAATGTGATCCTCGGTGTCGACCACCCGAACACTCTTCATATCTTTGGGACTCACCCAGGGGATACCTGTTGGTACCCAGTACTCTGGAGTGCTCTTCGACGGAGTCCCTCCGCCTCTCCAAACGCCGAGATCAGACAATCGTTTGCGCTGCCAGCCAGCGGGCATTGAATCGCTCAAGCTACCAGCCTCTCGTTCAATTCATCCAGAATCTGCTCCAGCTTCTCGCCGAACACTTTGTAAACTCGCACGGCCCCGCCCTTCTGCGCAAAAGGAACTTTCTGGAAATCGTCGATTTCGATGGCAACGCTGGTTGCGATGTGATCCTTGATCATGTTCAGCCATTCCATCTGTTCGCCGGAAAACGTCACACCGCTTTTGTTCTGATCCGTCAGCCATTCCTCAAAACGATGATCCACAAATTCTGTATAGGGCTCAAGCGTCGTCAATTTGCCTGATGCGTATCGCACGAGTGAAACAATATCTGTGAGAAGGCGCGTCGTCCCTGCCTTCTTCACCTTTGCCGCTTCCAGTCGCTCATAGGCATTCCATACGGCTTCTGGCGTAAGCTCATATGGAGGTTTCTCAATCCGTTCGGCAAGCTCCTTCACGTTGGCGTAAGTGAGATGCCGATTCCCATACGGCTGACTGTAAAGAATCTGAAGAGCGAGAAGTTCGTCTTTGTTTTCATCAATGAATTTCTGGAACGTGTTCACAACCGTTTTCGCTTTTTCTTTCGCAGCCTCGCTGAAGCCGGCTTCTGCGAGCGTGTCAACCGAAACTTCGTCGACGACAATGTCGTTTCGCTTCTTGATGTCGATGATCACGTTCCTGAGAGTTGCGTTATCGAAAATCTTGCAGGCATCGTCGGCCAGTTCCTTGTATGCGACCTGAATCTGTTCATCGCTTGGTGCTTCGACGCCAAACTTTTCCTGCGCACGCACCTCCTGCTTGTCTGGATCAACCGCATCCAACAACCGGTGGACGATTTCCTTGATGGTCTGACCCGCCTTGCTCTCGATCTCTTTTCGATCCGCAGGGCCAATTGCGCGATCCAACCTGGCCAGACGACCGGCGAGACTCGAAACCGTATCCTCATCCCGGATGTCGAGGGCCACTGAATGCAGCAGTTTGTCAAACGGCGTGGTCTTCTTCCGTTCTAGAGGTCGTGAATCCGTTTTTTCATTCTCGCAGACGCCGACCGCATCCACAATCATGAAGTGTGTCTTGACCCTTGCATCCGGCGTTACCGCCTGCAGGTCCGTTGGATCAATCACACGAGTTCCCCGTCCTTTCATCTGCTCAAAGTAGTTTCGTGAACGCACGTCTCGCATGAATAGAAGACATTCGAGCGGCTTGATGTCCGTTCCTGTGGAGATCATATCAACCGTCACCGCAATCCGGGGATTATAACTCGTACGAAAGGCCGTCACCAGATCGTCTGCCTTCTCATCGGTACGATAGGTGATCTTCTTGCAGAAGTCGTTGCCTTTCCCGAACTCCTCACGGATGATCCCGACGATCTCTTCTGCGTGATTGTCGTCTTTGGCAAACACCAGCGTCTTTGGAACCTCGGTTCTTTTCGGAAATATCTCTGTGAAGAGGCGATCTCTGAATGTCCGTACAACGAGTCTGATCTGGTCTTTTGCGACAACGTCGCGATCGAGCTGGTTTGCCGTGTACTGGAAATCATCATCAAGTTCCTGCCACAACGTCTTTCGCGTCATCCGACTCCGCAGTGTGATAAAACTACCAGCCTCGATCTTACTCCCCTTCTCCGTGATGTTCGTGCGAATTCTGTACACCTCGAATCCGACGTTGACACCATCCGCGACAGCAGCCTCGTGCGAATAGTTGCTCACCAGGTTATTGTGAAAGAATCCAATGGTCTGCTTCGACGGTGTGGCAGTTAGTCCAATCAGGAACGAATCGAAATACTCCAGCACTTGTCTCCACAGGTTGTAAATGCTGCGATGCGCTTCATCCGTAATCACGAAATCGAACGTCTCGATCGGAATCCTGGCATTGTATCCAACGATCTGCTCCTTTCCATCGGGCATGATTTCGAAACCTGACCGCTCTTCATTCTCGGCTTCAAAATCGGCATCACCCTTCAGCATCGAGAAGAGCCGCTGAATAGTCGTGATGACAACTTTATTCACAGGATCGATCGTGTTCGACTGGAGGCGCTGAACATTATAGAGTTCTGTAAACTTACGACCATCATCCGGCGTAGTATATGTTTGAAATTCTTTGAAGGCCTGCTTTCCAAGATTGCTTCGATCTACCAGAAACAGTATTCGCTTTGCATTGGCGAACTTGATGAGTCGATAGACAAAGCTAACGGCGGTAAACGACTTCCCGGCTCCCGTCGCCATTTGAATGAGCGAACGCTGTCTATCGGAGGCAAACGCCTTCTCGAGTCCGTGGATCGCATCCACCTGGCAATCACGCAGATTCCCAGTGTTTAATACAGGCAACTTCCGCAGACGTGCCCGAAGAGTTTCCGTCTGCTTAGCCCATTCAAGAAGTGTCTCTGGTCTATGAAAATGAAAGACCCTTCGTGATCGCGGAGCCGGATCACGCAGATCTCGAAAGTGTGTCTCTACGCTTGTCGACTCATAGGCAAATGGGAGGAGTTTGTGAACGTAAGCCGGGAAGTTTTCCGGCAACCCCTGGACATATTTCTCGGTTTGCTCGGCAACCTCGGTCAGCTTCACGCCAACGGGTTTCGCCTCTACTACACCTACCGCCTTTCGATCCACGAAGAGCATGTAGTCTGCGAAGCCCGTCGTAAGCGGAAACTCTCGAATCGCGATTCCAGACCCGGCGCTGAGGTCGATTTCCTTGAAGTCCTGCACGAGCCAACCCGCCTGTGCAAGTTGCTCGTCGATCGTCTGCCTGGCTTTCTCCTCTGGCTTCATGGGTGACCAGAATCAAGTATAACCGACGGGTGTGACAAGCGGGAATTCGTATCGAAAATCGTTTCGAACCATACCTCCCTAGCCGCTACCGGCTATTCACGATATTTTCGATTCCAGGTTGACTGTTTCTGCATAATGATATAGTGCGACGATGAAAGGCCACCTCACCCACGAAGCTCAGATACAAGCAGCAATCGAATACGTCGCCCTTGCCTACGAATACGTCCTGAAACCCAGGGAAGAACATCCCGGAAGTCGAAGGCGAGACCACACGGCGAGAATTGACGAGAGTAAAGCAAAGACCCACGACGGTGCCTGGACTGCAGCAACGCTCGCAGAATTTGTCAGGCAGCTACAGGGAGCAGAGAATCGCGAACTAGGGTCAGCAGAGCGAATCCTTCGCAAGTATACTCGCTATCTTGGAGATGTAGTTCCGAATATCGAAGTAAATCTACAGGGAGGATACATTTCCGAATACACTCTGCCCGCCTCCCAAGTTCGACTTTGTTCGCACTACTTTCGCACCTTTGTCGCCGAGAATCTGGAGAATAGGATTCCGCCTTACCAGAACGATACGGCGTTGCAAAAGTACGTTTATGCAGTTGGGACAGTGCAGACGCGGCATGGAAGGTCTGACTACACAAAGGCGATCCATCAACTCGTCGTCTTGCAATATGCGATTCGTTTTCGCCTGAAGTTGCGGGTAGTAATTCTGGGAGTATCGGATTCCAGGACCTTTGTCGAAATCAATCCCGTCGCTTTGTTTTGTGACGGTAGTCGCATCTCACTCGCGATTCTGGATTCGAAGCAAGACTACAAGATTATTGAACTCAACCGGCTAGCCGCAATTGAATCAGACCTGCACAGAGCGTTCATTAACAAGGAAGAGTCCGAACCCTACGATCTCGAACATGTTCGTAGGCTCATTGCATCATCGAACGATCGATTCGTCTGCGAAGTGCCGAGATCAAAGCTACCGCAGTGCTTGAGTTCCATAGCAGATTTGACCAGTCTTGATTTTGAGGATTCCGAAATTGCGAGAATAACGATCCAGGGCTCCACAGAGGCCGTAGACTCTGCCTTGCTTGCAGTTCTTCCCTTCGCGAAATCCATCACGCCCAACGCACGTCTGGACCAGGCGCGAGCACGGGTTCTAGAGTTGAATCGAGCAGTAGAGCGGATCTCTTAGATTGCCGCTCACACTCTACGTCGGAGATATTCATGGGGACTTCCATGCTCTGGAACGACTCGTCTTCGTGATTCTGTCTCGTCATCCTGATGTCGAACGCGTTGTCGTTGTCGGTGACTTCGGATTCTTTCCTGATGCGCACCAGGACTACTGGTATCCGCAGTCGCGTCTGCCGATTCCCCTGCTTTTCATAGAAGGAAACCATGAGGACAACGCCGCCCTTGATCACGGATCGAGTTCGGTCCCAATGCGTAAGAGTCCGTGTTTTGACGCCTTCCACATTCCCCGAGGATACTGCGCCGATGGAGTCCTATACATGGGTGGCGCCACATCCCGGGATCGTGAGCCAGCCAGGCGAGGCATCGACTGGTTTCCGCAAGAGAACATTTCGTATAAAGACATGGCCAGGGCCCGCGCGCAGATCAAGGCGCAAGTCGGACGAATTCATACCATGGTGTGCCACGAAACAACGGCAGGAGCGTTTCGAATTCTGCGTAACAATGAAATAGATCCAAATCGAAAGAGGCTGGAAGAACTCTTTCAACTCGTGCGGCCGCGATTATTCATTCATGGACACCACCACTGTTCAAGGCAATACGAGTATCAAGGATGCAAGTTTGTGGTACTACAAAATCTCGACCATTTCCATTTCGATATCATGGAATCCAGGGGAAACAAAGAGATACTACGCATAGCCCGGAGTTGCTACTTAGTTGTAGAATCGTAGGGTGCAAGATTTTTCTGAGTCCATGCCCTTTGATCACCTCACGGGCCAAAGCGAAACAGAAGATTCAATGGCTTATGTTCTGAAATATGGTGAACCTCAGTCGCTAGCTCGTTCCTGATTTCTGTAAGGCGCGTCATCGTTTTCTGTCTCAAAGCTCGCACTCCCCAGTTATGAAATTCGATGTCACGATTTGCTGCATCCAGACCTTTCCAGCCACCTGGCCATTCCGCAAAATGCTGCTCATATCTCCTGCGCCTCAGGCGCGAATCCAATTCAGGGACCACACTCCGCAGCCGAAGGTCGATAAAGTATTCCGGCATATATCCATCGCAGCCGTGCATGGTGAAATGCAGTGCTCGGATGGAAAATAGGAGATGTTTGGCATCAGCGTCGTCGTTCTCGATTAAGGACTGCAAATGCTGAACCATAAGTTGGTGCATTTTCTTATCCTGCAAGAGACGAAAGTCGCTGCTATCAAGGGAAAATCCGAACGTGCTCACAATCCTTGCTCCGACGGATCTGATATAAGGGTCGGCAATATTGTCCAATCGTTCACAAGCCTGGATTAAATGAAAGAGCAGATCAGATGAATCGTCGGCAAGAAACGCGCGACGGATGGCCTCGAACATCGGATCAAAGGCGATCCACTTGCGACCGATTACTTGATCGAAATTCGGTAGTAGGTTCGCTTGTCCAAGGCCTTGGTAGAAGGAAAATCCGGCCTGAATCGGGTTACCAGCAACATCTACCCCCAACAGATAAGCCAGCAACGGCAGGACGTCGCTGTCCTTCCCGAACCTTATGCCAGGTTTTTCACCGAACCCAAGGATCGTAGTGCAAGAGGTAGGTACCGAAATCGATTCTCCCGGCTTCATTTCAACTTTGTTGCAAACCCATTCACGTCTAAGAATTTCGATCGATTGCTGGCCATTCAGCCGTCGAGGGGACAGAGCAGATGAAATCGGTAATTCTCTCTGCATTCTCTGCCGTGAAACACTTATTAGGTTCGCTAAGCGCGACCAAACAGTCTTCTGGTCAGATGAAGGCCGGAGCATATGAAGAGCAAAGAAGAATCCCACGAGCGTAGCAATAAACAACAACGCCAGAGTGACAAAAGGACCTGCGGCCAGATTCTGATCAGAAGCCCCCAAAAGTACGGAAAGTCCGCAAACAAAGACAAACGGAGCGCCTACTACAATCAAAACCGTTTTGAGGAAAAGCCGCATGTTATTTCCGTTCACCATCACAGATCGCTGTTGAAAAGCTCCATTGAACGAATTCCTGCGGGTGTTGCTGATAGTACTGGTTTTTAGCGAGGGCAACAAAGTATCGAAACTGCGGTGAATTGTTCGTGATGACGCTGTCGGGTCGGATGAACCCCAGCCCGCCAAACTTTGGCGGAAGTTCATAGCCGGAAATAATAGTCTTTCCATCGATCCCTTCGTGCTCGACTTTCGAGACATACAAAGTTCGCAATGCAATGGGCAACTGAATAGATTTCAACTCCTTGCTCGTTGGATTGCAGACCGTGATGCGAGCCTGGGCTTGTTTCAAATCTTCGAGCTTCACAGAAATAGTCTTCGTATCATCCGCAAGCTTCAAAGAAAAGTCTGAGTTTTTGAAGGTCACAAGACCGGGGGCCGCGATAAACACCTCATCCCAATAGAACAGTGTAGAAACGGTATACCTGTATGCTTGGATCAAAAGGCCGATTACGCAGAATATTCCCACTAGACCCAAAATAACCGGGCCAACTCCACCTCCACTGAGAGTAGAACCACCTCCCGATTGTTTTCGAGGATCGCAGTGGTCACAAACAGGGAATGCTCGGAGTTTCAGGGATTCCGACAAGCTCAGGCGCCTCCCGCAAGACTTACAACTAGATGCCATAGATTTTCCCTTACGCTTAATGATATTCGTATGTATACGTATACAGTTTGTCTGCCTCGTTCAAAGAACTGAATGTCTTGAGTATCACCAGACGGTTCTCAGCATCATACTCCATAACAGCACGATCACTCAGGTGAATATCCAGAGACAGTTCCTGGGTCGAATAGGTTATCTTTTCGATCTCATTGCCTCGTGCATCGTACTTGTGTTCTTCTTTGAAGGTTACGCGATCAAATGACGAATAGCAAAGCGTTTCGATCGGGGACCCTGCATTCGTGTAAGAGTACTCGCACCTCTGATCAAGTGTGCCGTCGGGTTTGAAGGATCGGGAACGAATCGGATTCCTGGCGGGGCCCTCTATCGCAATCTTCGCAGTAACGCTCCCGAATCTATCATAAATGATTCGTTCTCGCTGCTGCCCATCTATGATTCGGATAATTGCCTTGTAGGTCGTCTTCCCCTTACTGTCGTATTTCGTCGTATCTAGATACATCTGCATATCGGTGGCCATTTTACGGACCATGCGTTCGCTCAGTTCGCATTTCCCTTTGAAACAGACGAAGGTTTCTGTTCCATCGGTCAGAGCTACCCGGTCTATTGTGCCAGTTATCCGCCTGCTCAGCGAGCCATCGTATTCTGAGTATTCAAGTTCCGTCAGGACATCTATGCCATTTCGAGCATAGAATTTCTCACGCACCTTTGCCTTTTCTCCGACAACCTCACCAAATCTCACAACTTGTACAAATTCCGTCTGTTTCTTGAGTGGCCGGAGCTTAGGTTCATCTGGGAAAGCCGGAGTAATAAATAGTAACCAGACGAGGGAGAGTTTTGTTTTCACGTTTGTCCTTTTCTGTAGCTTGCGACAAGACTCCGCATAGCAATCCGTTGCTTATACGTCTGGACGAAAATGTCCACGCTTTTTTGCCCTGTTCTTATTGTCTCAGGAATGGTATAACAGGACGTGATGGCCTACGAAACGGATACAAGCGAACAGCGAGAGATCGAACGCTTCAAACAGGCTGTCGCGAAGAAGATTCGCGAGCACAGAATCAATCTGGGCAGGAGCCAGGAGGATGTAGCAGGGGCACAGGTTTCTAGCAAGACGTATGCCCGCATTGAGCGAGGGGAATCCTCTCCGAATCTCAATACGCTGTTCTGGATTTCCAGGAATCTGAACGTGCATCCCAAGGAGTTTTTCGAGATTGATTTCCCATTAGAGAAAGAAGGAAGGAGGAAACGAACTTAGAATCGTCTCCGGGCCCTAAGCTTGCTTGTTTGCATGTTCGGAACACTTTGATCCTGTCCAGTGAGCCTTCCTATGCTATAATGAGACGATGTCATCGTGTTCACGAAGAGTATCGCGAAGAACAAGCCTCCCCGATTCCAGGAGACTCCTCAACGCACTACCTATCCACTGGAATGATCTCGCAATCGACGTGATTCGCCAGTCAGATGTTGCCGCGCTCTACAAGGCCGCCTGTCGTTCGCGCAAGGAACTGGTTGAATGGATGCAGTGGCCTCGAACCTTCTCAATTAACATGGCAGGGAAGCACGTGGCGAAACGCCTTCGCTCATGGTCTTCGAGAGAACTGATCTATACCAGCCTCCTTGGATTCGCAATCAGGTGCCGAGGTGAATTCGTGGGCGCGATGGACCTTTCCAATTTCTCGTTGCCGGAGGGGTCAGCGGAAGTATCTTACTGGATAGATACTTCGCAAGCACGACAAAGAATTGCCCGTCGCGCCTTGCATATGCTCACCACGTTTTGCTTCCAACATGAGATACCGAGAGTCATACTCTGTGTTGATCCTCGCAACGTCGGGAGTCAAAACGTAGTGAGACGTGTAGGTGGAATTCGAATCGGTGCATCGATTTCGATCTAAGGGGCAATGGCGCAGTGTGGGTCGATGCATTCAAGATTACGCCAGCCACGCTTCGCAACCGGCAAGACCTGGACGGCGCATCTCAGAAGGTTGTATCGCTGCGAACCTCTGTAGATATTCCTTCAAAAGTTACGGGCATCACGGGAGTCCTCAGGCTGTCGATTCCCAATCATGAGCCACCCTGTGTCCATTACGTAACTGGCGATGCGAACTACTGCATCCCCGTTTTCCATCGCGACACCCGGTTTTCTCGAAGCAACAACGAAAACCAACCTGATGCCGCGCTTTTGTCCTCAGTTCGTCGGTGGATCGCGGCCAACAAGGCAATCATCGTGAATTTCGCGGCGTACGGGGATCTCTGGCGCGCGGATGAACAGGATGCCTTTCTGGCCGGCCTCGTGCCGATTGGAGTTCCTTTGACACCTGGCATGCGAGTCAGCAGGAGCCCGTCCAGACGCTAGATTCATCCACGTTTCCCTGGAACAGTTCGAGAACCCGCATGGTTTGTGCCCGCGAGGGTTCGATGACGGAGCGCACCTGAGACGAAGCACTCCAATTCGACGTTATGCGCTCCAATTGTCTGACGACTTCCCCAAAGCAATCGGAGGCCTTTGAAATCACATCCCACTCGGCATCGGTGTAACGCCGGCGCTTTCTTAGTTTACGCGGCTGCCTGTGTTCGACGTATCGATTCCGTATTGGACCCCGGAACCTGGGATGCAGCCCCCTATCCCATGGATCTCGGCTTGCCCTGCCCAGCCCGTTTCGAATCTCGATGTGGGACATCCGAAGGTGTTCACAGAAGAACGCCAGTTCAGATCGCCTGACGTATTGTTTTCGCCATCGCCTTTCAGACTCGAGAAAGGCCACTGCCATGGACCTCAGATAGACTGCAATAAGCAGGTGGTCACTGCGATCCACGTATATCACTTTGCCCGCTCATCCATTAAGTCTCTGGCGAAAGTGGATAGATCGGCAGTATCAAATGCCTCCGTGGCTTTCTCGAACAGATCGGTTACACAGGTGATGCTCTGTGTAGGATGATCGGGGTCACACTTATCCCTCTCGACTCGAATTCCATCTTCGTGGATATATGCTATCACGGCCAGGGCAGAAGTATTCCTGGTCTCACAAACCACTGAGTACATGTAGGAGCCCAGATCCCGAATCAGTATGCGCGTGCGTGACGGATCGGCGGTGCATACGGCACGCCTGAGATAATGTGTTTCTCCATCTTCATACTTGAGATGCCTGCCTGTTCTCTCGTCGAACTCCACAAGCAACTGTAGTATACGAAGGAATTCCTCCTTGCGTCGAATCAGTTCTTTCCATTTTTCCACGTGCTCATTATAGAGCGCGGCGCCTTCGCTGGATGGAACATTGTATTCCGGGTTGGCAGAAAATGAATTCTCCAATCAGAACGATTTGATCCGACATCAGAGTCCTCTCCGTGCTATAATTGAAACCATGGATGCCTTTAGCTGTAGGTCCAGGCTGCGCAAATATGAAGAGACTAGCGAGAAAGCGATTGATTGGAAAGCCAGGATGGCTGTCGCGCGTCACCAACAGCAAGCTTTGAAATCCCTGATCTACCGGGGGTGTCCGATTCTCTTTCGTCACGCGATCAAGGCAGAGCGGAGCCGATATCCCGAGCGCTGGAATCGCGTGGCCTCAGAGGGTTTTGCAGTCCAGTTGTCGTGGATGCCCGAGGTATTTCTGGTGTTGCGTCGCATGGAGCGACTCGCCGAACGTCTTCCCTCACCACCTTACATCACGCAGGTGAAAGAGAAGTTTGATGGGCTTCGCATCTACTGGCGGTGGTACGGGAAGCCTGCGGAAGCCACCGGATTCAGTGATGCCGCAGAAGCGATTCTAGCTCGTGCTGAAAACCGACTCATGCAGAAGGGCTGAGTCCTAGGCACATCGTAATCTTAGAAGTGATCCGAACCGTGCAATACAAGGAGTCAGGATTTCAAATTGACTGGTGGCTGCGAGAGGAAGGCTCGCTGTTCGGACCTTTATCCTGTGTTAGCACATAACTTCGCTGCCAGCCGAATCAGGCCGGAACAGATGCCGGAATCAATTGAGGGTGTGGCACGTTGCCAATCAGCTCTTTGATAATGTCACGGAATGGGTGAATTCCTTTCCCGAGGACCAATAGGCGTTGCCCCGACGGAACCGACGTTTCTACTTCTCTCTCGGGCTTTTCAATAATCCTTCTTGTCCCTACGAATTCACCTTCCGTTGCGACATACTCCTCCCGAGTTGACCATTGCGTAAACGTATCAAGGGGAAAATTTGAATAGAGCACTACCGTGCTCGGATACTCGTAGTAACGAGCACGACCAACCGCCTGCTCAATCTGCCCCTTTGTGAAACCGAATTGAATCCTCTGAATGTCGGGATCGTCGGAAAGGGCCATGTAGCGAAATTCGTAAGAGCCATAGGTCACCCTGCAGGGCTGCACCGAGTGATACCCCTTAATCGTGCTCGTTTCCAGACCAAGCGAGGCAGCTCTGAGGCGAAGGGAATGCTCAGGGATATTCTGTGTTCCGAGGACCAGGAGGTTCTCCCCCGTGAACCTATTGTCGCCTTCGGTTGCACCGAAATGACTATCTAGAACTATCTTGTCCGATTCCAAGGATTGGAATGATATGCGTCGGAAATTCATTTCCGCAAAATCGCGAAGAATCTTGGCCGCCCCTTCCGCTTTTTCGAGCTTGCCCAGACTTGCCTGGCTAAAGCTGTTTCGATTGATTTGAATCAGGGTTCCCTTGGGTTGTACCGAACCCAAATCATGAACAACTACTCGGTCGCCATACAGGCATTGATAAATCCACGGGTCAACGGTTGCGGAGAGAATGATTGTCGTTCCTTCGTCCGGTAGTTTTCGCAATCTAACATAGTGAATGAAGTCATTATTCCGAAGAAAGTAAGCAGCCTCTGTTAAGGCAATGGTGTTGCCCGCGCCGCCTGAAAGGGAACTGGTGCGTATCTTCACCAAAAGCAAACGAAACAACTCGTTTCGTCCTTCCAAGGAAAAAAAGAAACGCAAGGCTTCAGGGATACTGAGGGGATCGGAAGGGTTACAACCATATACCCGATTCTCAGTTAGATTCGAAAGAAACTCGTATGGCCCCCGAAGGAAGTCATCCTGCTTTCCACTCAGCAGACTAGCCAGTTGGCCGAGCTTGAATCGATCCTCTTTAATCATTGAGGACATCGGGTCCTCGTCAAAGATAGAGACTCCTGGCCTGACGCGCCCATCGCAGAAAAATCGCTCATGAGTCATCACTACCCTTGTGCTATTGCGCGCTGCGGCGCTTCAATTTCCTATCCTTGGAATTGCGGAGCAGTCTATTGATCAGGGACGAACCCAGTCCCCACTCAAGGGACTCACGGCATAATTCCTCCGCTGCTGGCGGTAAACCAGGATAGTGATCCGCATCCTTTCTTATCTCCGAAGCGACGCGATGAGTTGGAGCTGCAATTGAGAAAGAATCTGGTAGATCTAGCCGTTCAAGGGCCTGAGTCTTACCGATACCCGCCGGAGCAATAAACAGATGAATCTTTCCGTCGTTCCGATCCACAGCGTCCTGGAGTTCTATCGCCAGCCTTTTCCTAACCCCTTCCAGAGTATTCCTCGGCGGGATTAGGTCTTTGATCCGGACAACGCTGGTTGGCCTGGGGGGCTGCAGCGATAGCAAGTTTTTCGGGTTTGAACAGTAGGGCCGCCCCTGTGGGTCGTGCTTCCCAAAAAATCTGCAGTATTTGGCACACCCAGTCGGCAGGTACTTCTTGTTGGAAAAATCGCGACCGAGTTCATAGTAGTAATTAGCCGGTCTTCGCTCAGAACACGGACGGTTCTTGAATAATTCTTTCCGAAATCCCGAGGTCCCCTTGATATTTACCAGATTCATTATCAAATGGATCATCTCCTCATGATTTGTGGCCTCTGGGATCGTGGCCAAATGACAGTTCTCTTTCAGAAAATCCAGGTTGTACCCCTGGAATGGTGTCCTGTTTCCGATAGTCGGCTTCATCTGTCCCAACACGTCTTCGACTTCAGCATACCGGGAAATATCCTTCTTTGCTGGGTTGACCGGGGTGGCTCCAGGCGGTAATCTGAAGTCGAAGGTTTCTCGGGGATAAATTGACTCGAATTGCTTAGAGAACTTCTCTGTCAGGTCACTTCCGGCATTCCGCGTAAGCGATCGGTAGAGGGAGGGATGCTGACTTGCAAACTGATCGAATAACCAGACAAGGTCTAGAGTGCTTTCGGGGGAGAGAATAGCATACTCTGCCTGATCGTTCCCATAGAATAGCCTGCACAGGTCAGTACAATTCCTATCAGTCTTGAAGACATTAACGACAGCGCTAAGAATTAATTTCAGAACCACGGGATCATCGATCATGCAAGGAAGTGCGGCAAAAGCGCGGAATCGATCACAGGGTGGACCAACAACCCTCGCACCCTTTCTCTTTTCCTTCTGGTGACTACCAGTAGTATAATAGCCGAGGATGTGCGGTCCATGCACATCGATGAACTCCTGAAGGCCCCACCCCGCGTCTATGTCAATTGCGACTAGATTCGTCGACTTGAAACTATCATTCGCCCTATTTCCTTTCATCGCGGCCGGAACGAATGCATATCCACTGGCTATGTGTTCTATGATCTGATTGATGGACAGCGTAACGTTTTGAAATCCTTCAGCGTAAGCTTTGACGCTGGTATTAAAGTCTCTGTTGTTGAATTGTGTAGTGAGACTGACAGAGTATTCTCTTGATGAGAGATCTGTCTCGTTCTTGCTGGTTTGGTTTTCTTTCCTTCTCTTGGGCGCAGAGGTCGGTATCCCGTCTGCTATTCTATTTTGCGAATCACTTAGATTCGCCTGGCTGACCTTCGTAAGGCCTTCCATACTCCTGCTGATTTCATGATTTTATCTTCCTGCACCTCCTACGAAAGTATCTGCTATAGGAAAGAGAATCTCCCGGGTTGTCAAGCATTATTTCGACTGCCCGTCGACCCTGCGACTAGCGAAATTTGGATATTTCCTTTAGTATACTCTTCTTCTTTATCCAATTTTACTTCGACTACCCCGCTGTTATAGAGAGTCCGTCTGTGTATTGCCGCACACCATCAAAACCATTGCAAATGCCCGCCGGGTCCTTCTAGTCCTGCACCAAGGGCAATAGACGTCCCCAGACGGATAGCGTGATCTCTGCGATTTGCCGGTTGGGCCGCTCCAGCTAGCCGGACTGAGGCATGAAATAATATCGATCTTCGCTACAGCAAGGATTGACAAGAGATCCGCCGGGGTCAAGAAGATGCCCCCTGGGAGTCATGTGGCGAAGCTGTCACCAGGCCACCGCAGCCTCCGGTTGTAGCTTGATCGCGAACGACGCGCATAAGAAGCAACCTAGTCTATGGGAAAGGCCATACTTTAGAGCCATTCTCCGCCCAAAGCCCCGGGGATCGAAACATGAAACCGATAGTAAGGAGAACCCATCATGAAGAATAGAACTGTAATCCGCGTCATTCTATTGTTGGTTTGCTTGACCCTTTCGACGGCCGTAATCTACGCCAGTTACCAAGCTCCGGCGAACTCCAATACGCAAGCTTTGCTCGTAAACCTCGGCACTGAAGTACTCGGATTGGGCACTGCAATCATATTCGTCGAGTACATTCTTGAACGGCAGCGGGAGCTGGAGAAATGCTTCAACATGGCCCAAGCAACCCTTCATGAGATCCAGTACGCGGTTTGGGTCTGGCAAGGTGGAAATAAGGAATTCAACGTTTACCTTTTGTTGGAAGTTCTCTCTCGCGTGAAGAAAAGCGATCGCCTTGCGGTTCCAACCGAGAATTTGTTACTGGTGCTCGGCACGAGGGCTGGGAACCGCTTGCGAATAGATCAAAACACTTGAAGCACCGTGGCGGTGTCACTCGTGGCCTAGAAAAAATAGAGCCTCTATGTCGTCTGCGGGATCAAGGCGTAAAATATACACCTCGACAAGTTTCCGATCTGCTGATTTCTGCGGTACAATTGTTAGGAGAGGAAGTCGGAGCGGATGTCCCTCGCGGGTTGATCCATGTGACCTCAATCGAAGTGAACGCCGCAATAAACCAGCAAGAGTTTCGTTATCGTGGCAGAGTATTTTCGTAGCCGATTGGCCGCGCCGCATAACAACGGAGTAATACGTTATGCGACATGCCCGCAAAGGCCTACTATGAAAGACTTTCGATTTCAAGACATCATACCAAAGCTCTCATCCTTGTTCATCAAGGACGGCTGGATTACTGTCTACGAAAATCTCGACAAAACTCAATATGCGGACCAAGGCGCCCTGTTTTGCGGGCTAATTGAAACCAAACAAATCAAAAGGGCTTTACAATCTTATAGTTGGGACCTGACGATTGGGCAGTGCCGTCCCAGTCACACGCACTATTATGACAACGGAAAGGAAAAGATTGAATATCATAGATTCTCCGATAAAGGCATTGAACCCTTTGTTTTACACCGCAATGGATTCGGTCATCACTCACCGCACATTGAGATTTCTGAGGAATTTCGACTCTATCATAATCTATATGAAGCCACTACGGCAGCCGGTGAACGCTCTGCTTCACTATTGTATATAGATGGCAACGCTGATGAAATTCCTGTCGTAAAGATCCAAGAACGCTCGGTTCAAGTGAAACTCAATTTCTTGCAAGATTATATTAATGCACGCCGCATCAATTTTGTTACGTATTTCGAACTAATGCGTTTCTACGATGAAGATATGACCACCTTGAAACTAAAGCCCGAGGACTCGACAACGGTTGTCTGCAGAAGCTCCGTCTACAATCTCCTGATCAGACCCATGGAGATCGGGAGCAGTCGCACGCAGGCCTGGCTGCTTGGCAAAGTGATTCGCCCTTTTGATAAGACCTACAAGCCGAACGTGTTTGGCAGGATGGACACCGACGAAAACCTGTACGTCAGTTTCGCCATCGGCTATGATGATTCGGGAAATATCCTAGAGCACACTTCGAACGAGGAAGCCCTGTCAAACTACTTTGGCAAGAATCAGGGCGCGCCGCACTATTTGACTCCAGTGTACTTTCGTACTGATGTGTTAAAGAAGTACTTCGATACCCCGAACAAGTACATTGTTCACGATGGCCGCATCGAATGCATGGGCTTTTGGTCGTTGCGCCTCGATAATAGCTGCAGGGATTACGTCATAGTCTTCCTTGGTGACCTCGGAACACTTCCTTACAAAGAGCAGCTATATTGGAAGAGTTTCAATATTGAAAAACAAGGCGGAATGAGTCATACCGGTTTCAAGCGCGCATTCCTTGGCGAATGGGCAGATCCAGACAGTCCCGATTTGTATTTCAAAATGCGCCTACAAGAGTTCAACGACAAATGGACCAAGGCCAACGGCTGGTGTCTCTTCAAGCCACTAAATGAAGGTGACAAACATTACTTTCAATCGCTCCATTCCCTTACATCTGACAATAACGAGAAGGAGTTTGACGAGCAGATCCTAAATTTAACAAAAATCATAATTGATTCCCTCAATGAAAAAGAAATGCAGAAACATATCGCCCTGGAGTCAGACGAAAAAGGGCTCGATAAGCTAGACAAGTTTCTTGCCAGCACCGGCCGGCGATATCCAGACATGATACAATTCCTGCGGAATTTGCAAACTCTCCGATCTACGACCGTTGCACACAGAAGATCTGATTCGAACAAGAAGACCAAAGCCACCTTGGAATATTTCCAGATTGGTACGGCTAGTCTGAAAAGCGTTTTTGACGAAATACTTATTAAAACAATTATGATATTCAATACTCTGGGAAAATCTCTCAGCTAACATTTGCGGGTATGTCGCATAACAACAGTGTAAGCACACGTTATCTGCAATTGCGGAGGGCTGCACTGCCTCTGAGCCCGCCATCCGTGGCCGTCGCTTTCACGCTATGATTACCATTTCAAAATTGAGCATCGAACTGGAATGGATCGCGAAGCATGCAACGTTGCTGGGTCGTAATATGAGGCAACAGAAACTAGCCGCTATCCGGGACAGTGTGCGACATCGAACTGACCACAACATCCAGATTGGCTTGAATGAGGGAACTATTGTGGCACCAGCTTCTGAGATTCTGGAACCTCGTGATGGAATCCTAACTCCGAAGACATTGGAGCCTCTAGGGGGATCATGGGAAATAACGTTTGCATTTCCGGATTTTGACCCCGACAATCCGTGGCCAATCAACGAGAGTGCGAACGTGGCAAGGGCTTTCAGCAGTCTGAATATCTATGGGGGCAAAATTCTGGTTCATGAGATCAGTGGGACCATTCCCTTCCTGCGGTTGGTGGGTCATGAGAAGTGGGCATTCTCCGTAAGTAAATGTAGGAAAATCAAGCACCTAGTTCTTGAAGCGGCGCAAGCGCGTTTCACCGGCGAATGCAACATTGGTGTGCTTGAGGAACGAGGTAACGTAATTCTCAGTATCTCCAACTCAGAGGTTGAGTATAGCTTCATCACTGGTGAACTCGAACTGATCAACGTGAAGAAAATTCAGTTCATAGCACAACTCACAGCCGGTAGAACCAAGGAGGGCGTGGAATTGAGGAACTGCCAGCTCGCGACCAGTCTAAAGGTTTACAGCACCTTTCCGAAAGTCGAAGGATTTTGGTTCGGCGAGCCCATTGGAACCGCCGATTTACAAATCACTCTCCGCGACCGCCGCGTCTTAGCGCGAATCCTCGCAACAATGACGAACATTCAAAAGGAGCATGGACTCGAGTATTATTCCAGCGGAATCGCCCAATTGTCGGCTTACATTGAATCGCGGGAGAGCCTCGTGAAGCGATTTCTCTTCTGGTTTCACGAAGGATATCAGGCCTTGCGACTACCCAGCATAACGTTCGTGATTGCTCTCTTGCTCTCCGCTACTACCCTCTATGCGATTGGCAGCGATGGTGGAGAAACATTGATCGACGCAGTCACACCTAAAGTTGTCTTGCACAAGCTACTCAGTTTTGTGGAACTCAGTCCGCTGGCTGTAGCCCTCAAGATCCCTCTATTCATTTGGCAAAGAGTGATGTATTTCTCTGGATTTTGTTTCATAGTGGCTATGAAGCGCCGTTTCGGATTCCCAAAATTTCAACCTTGAGAAAGGCGGGGGCATTCCTCGCTGGCTATCCGGCGTAGAAGAAAAAAACTTCTTTCACTCTTGGGAGGGATCCTCTTCTGCTGCGCTTTATGGCACTCTTCAACATCTTGATACTCGAAACCGTGCGGGCCGGGAAACGTCATGTTTCCGTCCCTGTAGAAGCAGAAACGCAGGTGGAAGCGCTTGCAAAACTCCCGGGCTTAACGATTGGCAGGGAGTACAGAGTGGAAAACGTTCTCACTCCTCCGGAGAAGGGAGTAAACTCGCGATGAAAGGTAAAGGAAAAGTGGACCGGGATACAGCTTGGACCCATCAAATCGGAAGCGATAACGAGGAGCTGCGCTTCGTAAAACAAATGCAATGGCAGGGCATAACGAGCACCGCCTTGCTCTACGGGGCCATCGGGTATCTTCACACACAATCAGTTTCCCAGCTGATCCTAATCGTTGCATTGTGTTTGGTCTGCTTTTCCGCCCTTGGATTTCATGCAGCGACAAGGAGCCAGATTGGACGCAGACGGAAAGGCCAAACTGCGGCGATGGCTATGATGCCTCACGAGATACTTGATCTTCATACGAAGCGCTCACGCGTTCGACAATGGATCGAAGATGCCTTTGTCAACGGACCTTTCTTGCTCGTGACCCTAGGCGGTGGCTTTCTAACACTCTTACTATTGTGTATTGCACCGCCGAAAGCGACCGGTAGCGGTCACGCTCCGCAAAGTTGTCCGGAAACGAAAGCCCCTCACTCCTTCGGAGCAGGAAGCAAACTCGAAGGCTTCACCAAATCCGAAGCCCGGTCAATGACTGTTCCGACTGCAAATCCTCTCGCTCCATGGAGCGCAAGTCACCGATAATCCTGTTCTGACACCGATCGACCATTCGCTTAGGGAAAGGATTGTCTCCGTTCTTGAATGGGCGTCCCCATGGGTCGCTTAGATTCCTAGCGACCTACTCTCGGCTGCCTCTGCCCGGCACAGTCCGAGAACCCGTTCTCAAACCGTTCCTTTGCGCCTGCTTCCTCCCCCGTTCCGGGACTCACCGTGTGGCGGAGCTATGTCCTAACAGAGAAGTCCCTTCGTGCTATTTCTGCCCGCATCCGGAGGTTGACTTTTGCTTGATCAATCAGTTCCCACGGTTCTGCGAGTCCGACTTCTACGGTTGTCGGACTCCGATGTTCCGAAAAGCCAATCGGATTCTTAGGAGGATGCGATTCGCGAGTCCAAGAACGTCATTCCTCCTGGATGTAACTTTCCCAGTGCGCAGGCGACTTTACTTCGCGATACGCGACGCAACGCATTCCGTACGGGGAGTTTTCATAGAAGGCGCATTCAAAATCAGACTGGTTTACGGGCAGTATGGAAATTGCTTCGATCGGGCGAAGGAAATATCGTGCCGTTATGTGCTCAGATGGAGGATGAAATTCCTGGCCACGGAGGATCGTGTTCGCAAAGATCAGGATGCGATAGATGGCAGCTTCATTCAAAAAGTCTTTTACACGCGAAACATCCGATCCGCTCACCGCTACTGTGAATCGATCGATTTCAGATGCAGGATTCTTTTCCTGAGAACCCGGATTCTTTCTCTGGATGCGGACATCAAATTCTGCGATGCCTCGATCCGGGTTTGAAATCAGGTGGTTGACGAGCGTCATGCGGACTACGGGTTTTTCGGGACCGGAGGTGCGCGAGGTCGCTGTCAACAGAACACGAGATTGAGCAAAGTACGCTCCTGCGGATTGCTCCAACGAATCACGGAACGCTTTTAGATCTTTCAAGTCAAATTGACCGGAGGCCCGGCGGCCTTTGGCAATCAGAACGGCGTTTGTGGGAGGAGAGACGATCTCAAACACGACTGGTTCCGCATAACGGGGTGCGGGTGGAAGCGAAACATTCATGACCGTGGCGGCCGTATTTGCGCAACCCGCGATCAGAAGAACAACAGGTATCAGAAGGGTTCTTACGATCTGTGTCTCCAGCATTTCGTTTCTATCCGTCCGTTTCTATTAGAGAAAGAAGAGTTGAAGGACCATTCCGACGAGCACAAATGAGAGAACACCGGCGATCAGAGGTGAAAGCCATATGAGTGTGGCACGACCACGATTGAGTGTGAATACGATGCGGAAGGTCCGAATGCAAAGAAACCCTTCCCAGGCGACTGCGGCGAAGGTCAGGAACAGTCCGGTGTAAATCCGGATCAGGGGTACATTGGAAACCTCGGGTGAAGGTACCAGCGGAAAGAGGTTGTTCACAACTCCCTGGAGTCCTCCGGAGATCACGAACGGAATCAGGGCGAAGGCGGAGAGTGCTGTAGCTGTCAGAAAGGAACGCGCGTCTCCAAAAAGAATCATTGCACCGTTGCGGATGGCTCCCAGGAAGAAGAAAACTACAATGAAAGAAAGTGGAAATAGCAGCCTTCCCAGCGGACCTGGATTCTGGTAGAGTGGAACCTGTCCGCGAATCGCGCCTACGAGGTTTTCATTGGCGGCCTGAATCTGATTAAAGTTTAGAATACCGGTTACTACCAGCAGAAGAGTGAGAAGACTCAGGATCACGAATACGCCGCGAACAATGGTCTGCTGGATTTTTTTGTGATCGTTTGCATGGGCCAGAAGTTCTGGACGAATGAGCGCGCGAAAGATGGTTACGGTCGAATCGCGAAGGGTGTCAATGGAAAGAAGGGTTTTAAGTCCGGCGCTTTCCTGCGATAAAGTATCTGATTGATTCATAGTTCGCTCCTATTCTTACTCTTTGAATTCGTCGTTTTCCCAGTGGCCTGCCTTCAGGATCTTGCCGGATTCGTCGGTAAGAATTCCTTTGCCATGCCGTTTGCCGTTCTTCCATTCACCGGTGAAGGTCGATCCGTCCTTGTATTTGAAAATGCCTGTTCCGTCGTGTATCCGCCCCGCCTGGTAGGTGCCACGCAGAGCACGACCGTCAGGAAGGGAGAGTGTTCCATTCCCTTCCATAGTACCGGCGTGCCAGGGGCCGCGATACTGTGTTCCATCACCCCATGTGAATGTGCCGGTTCCCTGTTTGATGTTATGCTCGAACTGTCCGTTGTATTCTGTTCCATCCACATAAGTGTAGCGACCGTAACCGTGTTTGTCGCCGCCCTTCCATTCGCCGGTATATTTATCCCCGTTTGCTCCAGACCAGAAACCTGTACCGTCTGGTTTTTCATTCTTGAAGCTGCCGGTATAAGAACCACCGGATTGAAAGATCATCCTTCCGTTTCCGTTTATGCAGTTTCCGGAAACGCACTGAGGTTTTGGACCAAAGAGTTTACGAAGAATGGGTCTGGCGGCGAAGATCACGGCTGGAAGAAGGGCAATGGATACCACGATTAGCCCGATTCGTTGGTATTTACGAATCATTCGGTGACACCGAGTTCAGAAAGGATCGCGCGTGCATCGGCGATCTGCGTCGTCAGGTGCGGCGGGATCATCTTCAAGTAGATCTTGAGTGCGCGAACTGCTTCGGTCTTTCTTCCGAGTGAGCGTTCTACAATTCCGAGGTTATAGTACGCTGGAAAATACTCCGGGCTGAGTCCAACACAACGAACAAAAGACCTTTCAGCTTCTGCGAGTTTGTTCTGCTTTTGAAACACGATGCCCAGATTGAAGTGCGCCAGGTGATTCTGATCGTTTGCCTTAGTCGAATTTAAGAGGTAAGTCTCTGCTTTTGAGAGATCGTTTTTCTGTAGGTATGCGACACCCAGATACATGAGAACAAGCGGGTCGTTCTTGATCGTCTGTGCCCGACTCCAGGCGGAGATGGCATCGTCTGTTTTCTTCTGTTGGAAGAAGAGAACCCCCATATGTGCCAGAGCGTCAAAATAATCAGCTTTCAGTGTTGAAAATCTTCTACTGCATAGAGGCGCAGACCCTGGAGATTCGCGGCCTTCGCATCGTTTCTGGAGTCTGCCTGCATGACCGATGGAACACAAATGAGCGCGGCTATGAGAAGTATGAGACGCATGTTACTCAGCCTCTGAAGTTTTCTGGATCAGACCTGGCGCAAGAAGGGCGGCCTTGGTGAGCGAGATTTTGCGCATTGAATCCAGGCCGACACTTCCATAGATCATGCCGAGTCGCGCGTGGGCTCGGGCAATGGACTCTTCTCGTTCTGTGACAGCGCGATAGGCGGCAATCGCCTCGTGTGTCTGCTTTTTCTCTTCGTGTAGAGAGGCTTTTAGAAGCAGCGCATCGATGTGACCACCATCGTTTTCCAGAAGGTTCGCCAGGGTTCTAAGCGCTTCCTCTTTCTTCTCCGGCATCACGCTCTGAACACGCGCGAGCCAGAAGAGCGCGTCGATGCTGGATGGGTTTCGATCGATCGCGTTTTCCAGCTCTTTGTGTGCTTGTTCAAAGTTACGATTGAAATAATAGATGCGTGCGATCATGATCCGTGCGGGTGTGTGATCGTAATCGGAGTCCAGGATCTCACCGTACAGCTTGCGTGCTCCTTCTAAGTCGTGCGCTTCATACAATCGATTTGCGTCCTGAAATTTCTTCGCGGTCTCTTCGCGCGTTGGCCCGCAACTGCACAATGCGACCATAATAAGCATCAATATTCCAGAGGTTATGCGATTCACTGTTCTGATCTCGATAGTTTAAGATTCGTAGTAACCGTTTTTCGCGCGGCCGCCTTTCGCACCAACAACTTTCGCATGATCGCAATAAAGGGTATAGTGCTACCGCAAGCAGGGGATGGTGTGTCCGTTTCGTTCGGAATGTACCGGATTTCGCGCTGATTTATGGTCTTGGCTCGCTGAAAAGTTTTGACCCTGAACCCGTAGAATGAGATCAGTGCCACGAGACCGATTGCGTCTCAAAAATGGTTAGGGTGAAGGAGAGCGTTTTATGTCTCAGAAGAAACTAGTACTTGCGACGATACTCGTTATCGGATGTATTTCCGGAGCATGTAAGAAGAACGAGGACAGTAGCGATACGACGAACCTTCTGCTTCTATCGCAGCTCTCACGGTCATCAGCCTGCGCCACTCCGACGACCAATTCCAGCACATTTACGAATACATCCTGCACCTATACCAACGGGAGTCAGTGTATCAACTACTACACTGTGGCACAGACCGCTGCAACCTGCGCAACATTCGGAAACTTTTCAACTTCCGCGTGCTCGTGCACGAACAATGCGGGTACTTGTGTAAGATTGGCTCCGAGCGGGTGCAATACACAGAAAATCGTCTATAATGCTGCGAATTTCACCACAACTACGGCGGAGGCCAATTGTTCGAGCTTGAAAGGGACCTACAGCTTGACCTGTGAATCACCCTGACAGGTTGCACGCCTCCAGACTCGGACAACTGACAGAAGGATAATATGCAAAGAGTAATTCAGAAGATTTTCATCTATTCTATAATTCTGTCGGTTGCGGGGATATTCGCGCAGCCCGCGCAGGTGCCATCGTTTCAGCCGCCTGCATTCAGCAGTCAGGATTTGAATCCAGCGTTTAATCAGGCGCAGGGCGCAACGACCATGGGAGCCTGGCAGTCCATAGTAGAAGGAAGTCTTGCGGGATTGCGCGCAACCTGGGAAACTCAGGCGCAAGCACAGATTGACCTCGCGGTCGGACAGGTGACGCAGACGGACGCGATTGTATCAAATCAGGACTATGTGAATTATGTGCGAGCGGCACTCTTGAGTCAGAAGGAAAGCGCGCGCACTACCTGGGAGAATCAGGTAGAAGCGACGATCGCGCCACAGCGGCAAACATTCATCAGCTTTTTGAGTGCGAAGGAAGAAGAGGAACTGAATCAAAGTACGCGCAGCGCGCTCCAGCAAGCGACGCAATCGATTCAAACGCATGAGAATACTGCTTTCACGACCGCACAGAATACAGTCGATCAGGCAAAAGCAAAGTACGAGCAGAACTACAACAGGCAACTGAATGATGGCCATTCGCAGTTCAATCTGGCTCAGAATGAAGTGAATACGAGCTATCAGGCTTTTCTGGCGAGTCTGAATCAAACAGATCTGAACTTCCAGCAGAACATTGGGAATCTCGAAGCCACAGAACAAACTGTGCGGAATACGATTGGAAATCAAGTCACGCAAATGCAGACCTATCTAGGGCAGAGTCAGCAGTTCTACGATACTAACTGCGACGCGCAGAACAATTGCACGAGCGCGATGAATCAGGCGGGTCAGGATTTACTGTCCGTCATCTCCACCATGGAAACGGCGCTTCAAAGTGGTGCGCCCCTCTCACAGGTTACGCAGACGATGGTGAATTACCTGGGCACACAGCGCACCAACGCTAATACCACACAGCAGACCTGGCAGAATGCTACGGATATACCTACGAATTATCCCTCGGTTCATTTTAGTTCAGGCGATTTTTTTTCACACAACAATCCGCTCCTTGATGCGCTCACCGCCTGGATTGATGGGAACCAATCCCCACTAACGCAGTATTATGCGCCGAATCCCGGGCAGTCTCTAACAGTCTCTAATCTTACAATGCAAGGTGTTTCACCTTCGGGTCGCGGGTTGTTTCTTGGAACCGATTCAACCGATCGCTTTTATTCAGCGGGTGATCCGCATCCGTTCCAGTTTCACTACAACAACGGTTGTTTCTTCTATATTTGTCTCGATGGCTGGCTTGGTGAAGGCGAGATTGTTGTAAACTTTCAGGCCAATATGCATGACGCGAACGCTGAAAACAATGCCACGATCTGGGGCGGCTATGCAAACGATCTCACGGGAGCAGAGAATACCTGGAACGGACTTTTGAATTCTGTTCAGAACTGGGAAGCGCAGGTCACACAATACAAGGCCCAGTACACAGCCTGGCAGGGACAGGCCCAGACTGAATTCTTGAATCAACAGCAGGCGTATTTGAATGCCTCCAGTCAGATCACACAGGAAAGAAACACCTGGGCATACCAGATGGATGAAGCGCACCGCGAGGCTCAGGCCGACTGGCGCGGGATTTCACTCGACCTGGAACGCACTCAGGCGCTGACCCAGGGCGGAGACCCAAAAGCACAGCAGCAGGCAGCGGCGGAGATCCTGGGTCGACTCCCGGTTTCGCAAACACTTTCCACGCCGAATACCAGTTCGCTCCATTCAATTGTTTCCAATTCTGGCCTTTCACCCTTTGCTGAGAGTGCATACGCAGACGCGGATCATGGCACACCCGACTCAAAACTGTTGGATGGCTTTTCAAAAGAATTTGGAAGTACACTGAACGGGCTTCAGAATTTCGCCTTCGCGACCAAGCAGAACAGCGATGCAAATAGCATCCGTGATCGATTGATTAGCTCGATGATTGACAGCGCGAAGCAACAGGACGGAAGTCTGGCATACAATGTAGCGTATGGCGACGAATATTCAAAAGTGGCGAACGAGCATCCGGACTGGGTTCCGCCAGAAACCGCGACAAAGGGCGCAGCCGATGTACCTGATCGAATCGATGAGGAAGTAAAACGCAGACTGGCTGGTAGAACTTTCAGTGACAGTCTTCAAGCATCACGCGATTCCAGTGGAGCTATTACGATCACCCGTCAGGCGGCGAATGGAAGCGCGAGTTTAAACGCAGGCGGCGATGCAACTAACGCCAGCGACTATCATGCAAATCTTTCGACCCAGACGATTCACATAGCAGCGGCCGAGAACATGAAGCTGGCCAAAACAGGCAGTCTATTCCAGGAATGGGATCAGAACAAACTTATAGAATCTACAGAGGAATACGAAAAGCGTGTAAGCGAAGCCGCCGGTAAACAGTTCAACGACGCGTTCACAAACGCAAGCAAGGTAGCCAATGAGAATCTGAATAAGGCTAAGAAGGATGCGCAGAAACAGGCCGAGACAGCCCAGAAGATCCAGAGTCTTGTACAGGCACTGCTTCCGGGCGGTGGTGGACTGAAGGGATGGATCAAGGATCAGACGAAATCGATTCTTGAGACTGCGTTTGAACAGGCCACAGGACTTCCGGGTGGACTCTTTACGAATTTACAGAGTGGCATGTCCATGGGCAAGGCAGTTAGCAAAGCTGTTACGGATCGTATGCAGTCAAATCTGATTGCAGAGATTGATAAGGCTACAGGCCTTGCTGGGGCCGGTGGACTTTTCATGGAGAAGTTCAACAAAGCTCAGGAAAATAAGAAGAAACATGATGCGATGAAGGGAGTGGGAGCACTCAATCCCATGAACATGCAGTATACACAACTGGGCAAAACCATGATGAACTCCAGCAACCCGTTCGTGGGCGCGAGTGTTGCTATGATGACTGGAAACCCGCTGGCTCTCGTACCAACGCTGATGTCTGTCGCACCGAAATCGGTAAGGTCCAGTGTAGCCAAGGGAATGAACCAGATGGCGAACTTTATGGAGAAGAGCGGCGGAGCTATGGCTGCGGCAATTGCCGGACCAACCATGTTGAGTGCCGTTACTGGTGGGCCATTCAGTGCGATGCCTGCACTAACCGGAGCCGCAATCCACAACAATTCAAAGCAGATAGCCGACTCCTTTCGGGGTCTGGGGAATGTAGTCGCCCAGGGTGGCGGAAGCGGAAACCAGGTGCGCGAAAACTTCCGTGCAGGAAAAGACAGAGAGATTTCACTAAGCGATGCTTTGGACAAAGGTGATGCAATTGTAAAACAAAATCAGCAACATTTCACAAAGATGAATCTGGGTAGCTTCATGAGTGATCTGATGTTGCCAATCACAACTCTCACATCTGCTCTACAAAAACCCGTAACGGTCAAATCCCCTGCCCGCGTGCAATTTGAAACCAGCTTCTCTGACAAGTTCAGCGAGATGTCGGGCTGGCCCCGTGAATTCACAAGATCAATGGTTGTTGATGGAGCAAACATGGAAGATGCCGTAATGGCACAATTGTACGGCAATCTGGATGCACAATTTCCGAGCGCAGGCGGAATGCTGAAAGACAGACTTGCAAAAGTTGCTCAATCAAAAGCAAGACACAGAGCCGCGAAAGTAAAGCCGGAGGATCTAATTCCGGGATACGGAGCGCTTACATATGTCTGGAGAAATGCGGAGCAACATAAAGACGGAGCGCTGGCCTTGCAGGTTGTGGAAACGACAGCAGCAGCCATTGTAAATATTGTGCCCGTGGCGGGCCAGGCAGCATCAATGGCGATGGTTGCATATATGGGTGCCAAGCAGGCATATCTAGGCTCACTGCATGGCGGAACAAAAGGTGCTCTTGCAGGAGCAACAGGCGCAATCATTCAGGGCGCAACGATGATGGCCGGAATGCCGCCTGCTCCGATCAATCTTGGACTCAGCTATGATAGAGAGAATGGCTGGGGCGGAAATATTGGTATGAACATGCCTATAGGTAGCGGAGGGTTTTCCGGAGGAATGTCGCTTAACCTCAGAGAAGGCCAGGGCGTTGTAGGCGGTGGACTAAATCTTGGATATTCTCCTGGCAAAAGTGGCGGCTGGGGCGGAGACCTGGGTCTGAGCTTTGACAGAACCGGACAATTCTCGGGAGCGAGCATCAGCGCAAATCGTTCAGGAAAGGATATGGGATTCGCAGGAGGAACGGGTACAGCTTCCGGAGGAATTAGGCTCGATCGCGATGGGAAATATGCCGGAATCGACTTGAGTTACAAGAACGCGCAGGAAGTTCCAATCAAACCCGGAGATCAGAACAATCCATTCTCACGATTTGGGAGACCGTTTGATGGTGGGCAATCGACTTATCTCTTAGGCGCAGGACTGAGTCTGAATTCAGACAACAGCTTCAGCGTGAATACAACGATTGGTGCGGGATTCACAGACTTCAACAAGGCAGGACTGAATTCAGTAACTGGAACGCAGAATAGCCAGATCAACTTCAATAAGAACGGTGGGTATACGGGCGTATCGAGTTCGATTGGATTTCAGACGGCTGTACAGACTCCGGAGCAGAGAGCCGCTGCGAGTCGTGCCCTGAAACAGGCACTGGATTCAGACGATCTCTCGCCTGAACAGAGAACTCAATTACAGACAGAATACAACCAGCTCAATCCAGATGAGGCAAAAGCAAACTACTTGATGGCACATCAAGATGAATTGCGCAAAGCATACAAGGAGAAGACAGGCGAAGATCTCACGGAAGAAGAGTTAGGGAAAATTCTCCGGAATGATCCGGATGCGAAGATGAGCAGAGCGGATGCGCTGAAAGAAACCGGGAAACAGGTGAAGGACTCATCTGGAACGGAACAGGGCGGATCACGCGAGCACTGGTGGGAGAAAGCTGCGGGTGCGGTTGGTGATGCTGTTGGGACATTCGTGCTGGGAAGTTACAGCGATGATGATGGCTATGTCGATGAATCGGGCCAATGGCAACAGAATACCTGTTACGAATACTCTGTTGAAGTAGTGACGAAAAACGGGACGAAACAGATTGGACAGATCGTGCCGGGTGATGAGGTACTCTCCGCTAATCCGATAACGGGAGAACTTTCTTTCAGAAAAGTAACGGAAGTCTTTGTGCACGATGTGGCGCAGATCTTCTATGTGAAATACACCGACGGCACGCAGGTCGGTACTACCAACAATCATCCGTTCTGGATCAGGAACAGAGGATGGGTAGAAGCAACCCGTCTACAACACGGACAGCGATCTGTTACAGCCATGAGTATTCTGAATGGCCAGAACAAACCACAGGTCCGCAAGATCTCAATGGCGGATAACGGGCCATATTGGGATGATGCGCTTGAAGGGACGCTCGAAGTCTCTGGAATTGAACCGGTAAGGAAGTATACTAAAGTCTACAACATAGAAGTCGAGGGCAATCACACATATTTTGTGACCAGGAAAGGGATTCTGGTGCATAATTATCTGGTGAAGCCAGGAGAATCTCTGCAAATTCTAGCTGCCCGAAACGGAACGACGGTTGAAAAACTTCTGGAATTGAACCCACATCTGGGAAAGGGGCGTGGATTGTATAAAGGGGAGCTTCTCATTTTGCCGGGTGAGGAAAACAAGGTTTCTAAGGAATTCCAGGAAGCATATGCGGAACTTGGAAAAACATACAAGGAACTGGAAGAGACACGCAGCCGCTTAAAGGAGAGTTGTCCTGAAGAACCCTGCATGTTGCAACCGATCCTTGATCTGGCAAATCTGAATACTCTTGAAGCGCGAGAAGCCGAACTATTGAAGAAAGCTGTAACTCTGTCCAATTCAACGATTACCCTGGATCAACTACGGGCTGCCATTGATGGCAAATCCGATGTCTGGTTTTCACTGGAAAACGGAAAACTGGTACCGCACGAAGTGAAGCAACCCCCAAGCGACTACGAAAAAACAGCGACCGATATCCTCAGAAAAGTAAACGAATGGAGTCCGCTTGGTCTTGTGTCCAAAGCCATTGATTGGTTGAAGGGTTCGTCAGCGTCATCTTTAGCAACACAAGATCCCAAGAAGCTGAAGCTTTCGTTGGAAGGTTCTGAAATGCTCAAAGGGTCCGAAGCTGTGATGTCGGGTGAACAGGGCGTATACATTGATGTTGCTGGAAATCCGACTGCCGGAGTTGGTGTACTAATTCCTGGGGTTACGAAAAAATATCCGCCTACGAAGGAAGGGGCAGCACTGTTCAAGGCGGATTACCCGGAGCTTGCCAAGTATTACATGGAACGAACTGAAACACCTGAAAAAGCGCTGGAACTGTACGCTGAAAGAAAAGTAGTCTATGTTGATGCTGTGAAGAAAAATGTTACAGTGCCTCTTAATCAAAAGCAGTTTGATGCTCTGGTGAGCTTGACTTATAACATTGGCCAGAACTCCGGGATCACCGACTTTGTGATGGAAAGTAGACTCAATTCTGGAGGAGGTGATGAAAGACTATATAAAGCATTCATGACTCGCGTTATAGATAGCAACAAAGTTGTACAAATCGGGCTTATAAAGCGTCGAATTGAAGAGTATCATGTGTTCAATGGGGCGGATTACAACTTTAATGCGGCAAATACAAAGGAGATGGAACAATGGTGCAATTTTTACAAAGTAAAGCATGCCTATTGCGTTGCAAGATGATTCTAAGCGCAGTCTTTCTGTGCATAAGTTGTGAAGCAAAGAAGCCACCAGTTGATATTGGCAGCCTGTACGGTAACTGGACGGTTACAGGTTACTATGCGTACCCGGATACTAGAGTCTGGGCTCTAACACCGGATGAAGTTAAAAAGCACTGGGTGGGCAAAGTTCTCAGCGTAACACGGGAGGGGTTGCGCTTTCCTTGCTCAGATTTGCCGCATTGCAACGCATCGTTTCGGCCAAGTGCTGACGGGCCCGTGAAGATTCCTCTTGATAATTTCTGTCCTTTATCGGAAAGCAAATTGGAAGAAGTTAAACCACCTGCCCCGCATATTCGCGAGGCTCTGCCGGATTACCTCAAGAATGTTCATTACAGGCAAATCGACATGCCGGGATGTTTCAAACATACAAACCTTGAAATTTTTTATGAATTTCAAACTTCACCAAAGAGTACACTAATGGTCGGAACTGGTGGAATGTTGGTTCGGTTGGAGAAAAAGTAGCATCTTCGCAGTGTCTCTGTTTCTTTCACGGGGAATCCGTCTAGACATGCGATGCATTCAAATTCGTGGTTCTCTGTTTTCTTTTCACCGGGAATCCATTTGCACAGTCGGTCCATTCAAATTCGCCGTCAGGCGAATTTGTTCCTTTCAAAAACTCAGAACAGGGACGCTCGTACCTCACGCCCGCCGGGCAAGCGATCAAGCGGGTGGCCTTCACACGAGGCATTCAGATCAAGATCAGCTGGCGGTGATAGGCGCGTTAGTTGGCCAGCCCGTGCGAGCGCGGTCCGCGTATGCAACAAGTAAAGCCGAAGGAGGAACCGCGATTCATGGTCCTGACGGAGAGCGGGACGAGTCCGGCACCGAGTTTGATACGAGCGTCCGAGCGTCGCAACGGTGAGCGAGGACCGAGTCTTCCGCCGAAAGGAAGCGTAGCAGATCCTCCTCCCAAGTTCGGGAGGGAACGGAAATTGCTTTCGCCGTCAGTTTTCTGACCCGACAATCAGAGTATAGGGGAAGCCATGACGCAACGACGAAGCCGGGTTCAAAATGAGGTAAAGAATCTTCACAATGCCCTTGATAGATTCAAGGAATTGATCCAAGAGAATGCGTTGTTGCAGGATCAGAATTTACAACTACGAGATCAGCTTGAACAACTAAGAACTTGGGAGAAAAATTTCGGGGGCCTCGTTGAAGACGGGATTCAAGCAAGACGAACACCCCTGGAGTCCGCTGAGCGAAACACGATTGTAACCTTCCTTGTCAAGACCGGCTACAATCAGCGTCAAACCAGTGAGCTACTGGGTATCAGACAAAACACCCTTATTAACAAGATTCGCAAATACAATATTCCGCGCCCAGACATCAGCGCCGGCCGCAAACGCAAAGCAGATCCTTCTAACCTCGCGCTCCCAACCCTGGTACCCTCGGAAAATCTAGAATCTAGGTGCTAAGCGGCCTGCTTCCAGCGTACACCCTTTGTCGTCATAAGTTTGTTGGATCCTTAGCGAGCCTACTTCTCTGCTATACGCGCAGCCCGAGAACCCGTTCTCAAACCCTCCTCGGGCCACCCAGGCGAAGCCATGCCTGCTCGGGCTTGTCTCTTTCTTAGAGAATCGGAACAAACAGTTCCACTCTTTCCATTGCGTACCCTTTACAATAGTCAGTATGAGAAGCATCGCGAAGACACCAATCCCCAACCCCACGCCCCTCTATTCCCATTCCACAACGTGGTCCGCCAGAACCAACGTAGGCCTCAGCTTGTCCGTTCTCGGAGGGAAAGTGGTCGCTAATCGCAATGTCCCTTCCCCCTTTAGAACACAAATCGGGAATTCGAAGCCGCAGGGGGAACGGACCTGGTCTAATCCCTCCCCTCACAACCCCGATTACTTCCAGCGCGTAACAGACGTGTTGCTCTCCTTGTATCCCAAGCGTTGCCCGCATTGCGACATCGTGATGACCTCCGGTGTTGTCACGCGTCCCGCCATCGTGCGATGTTCGCGATGCCACTACCAGGGATCGAAACTGCAGGGCACACCGTTGGCCAACTGTCGTGTTCCCCAGTGGATGTTTGGTTGGTGTGTCAGGGAATCCGTAGTGTTGCACCCCCGCGTACTCACTGCAGTTCACATCCAGAAATCACTGGGACTCAATCCCAAGGCTGCGTGTCGCATGAAGCGCAGAGTACAATTGCTGGCCGCAGATCAGATGGTAAAAGTGAAGGCGTTGATCCACGACGAACTCCAGAAAGAGTATAAGGGCTTCCTTTTACCACCGGAGGGTACCGACCTCACTGCGATTCGTAAGCGAAAGCGTATCGTACACGCTGATACCGTGGTGTTGTTCTCGGCATCGCAACGAGCCAATAAAGGCCGGAAAAACTACAGGAATCGCGGACTCACGGCTTCCATATACTTGCAGGACAGACTCGGGGGCAAACAGATAGGAACACTGGTACACGTGATGGGGACACAGCAGGGATGGTGCCTCCTGGATTCCGTTAGTGATCAGAAAGCGAACACTCTGGGTCCCATCATACGAGAAGCACTACCTATCAGCACGGCGATATTCACCGACGAAGCCTACACGTGGCTGTATCGAGTCTACCGGAACCACAGGATGGTGAACCACTCGTTGAAGTCGAAAGACAATCGATGGAGATTCTCGCGTCAGCGCTGGTGCCGTAACGGAGTCCACAACCAGGTAGCGGAGGGACTCAACTCTTCACTGAAGTCTGCAATGGCCGCCTATCGTTACTTCAGACCGGAATACTCTCAGCTATACCTCAGCGAGTGGGCGTTCTTCAAGAACTTGAAACACTTTGGACTGGAACGGATACGGAGAGGAGTTGGTGGTTTAATCCATCCACTCCTGGACACACGGACAAAAACTTCTGGTGTGGTAAGGGGTGGAAGGATATGCACTGGCCTCAATCTCGCAGCGCGAGTCACCGAACTAAAGTATCTTGCACCATCACTAGAGATCCGGAGTATTTCCGATTCATCAAATCAAAACCATCTCTCAGTTGAGGAAAGACGCCGCCTGGCAAGCGAAAATGCTCGTCTGGCAGACTCAATGGTTGAGAATGATGCGTTCTGGATTCACGGGAATTCCAAGCCCTATCAGCGGGTGAAGGAGCGTCTCTATCAGCGCGAGGCAGAGAAGCTCTGGGGTCAACTCCCGCTGGGGGAATTCACCGACCTCCCTGAAACGAATATACATTCGCCGACTTTCTTCTATAGAATCCTGCGCAGATGGTCCGCTTTGGGTCTCGTGGAGTTGGAGAATCTCCGACCTCCCGGCAGGGGTCATCAGAATCATTGCTACGAGATCTGTCGCGTTCGAGCAGAAAAGTTACCAAGGATTCTCTATATGCAAACCCGATTAGAATACGATGGGAGATCCAAATGAAGAAGGAGCCGTATAGATTCAAAGCCCGGGATTTTTACCAATTGCTGGAGAAGCAAAAGTACCGATGTCCGGTCAGCGGGAGAGAACTCACGCCAGAGAATTGCATGGCGGCACACAAGATTCCTTTGCGTAACGGAGGTGAACATTGCCTTGAGAATATCTACCTGGTTACTGACGCAGTGACTCACATCAAGAGACACCTAGCAGATTCGGAATTATTGGAACTCTGCAGTGACATACGTCAAACTCTTGGAGGTCGCCGTGCGAAAGCCCTTTCCCCTATTCATCGCAAAAGATAGGGCACTGAATCTCGAAAGGAGGTTTCGCGATCGAATCAATGGAACGCGGAGGTGGGGTTCCTGGGCGAATGCGTGCGCGGCGAATTGTAAGCGGGTTTTGAATCCTTTGCGGTATCTCCATGAAGACAATCGCCGCGACGGCTGGCTCATCGCGTGCCGAGTGGCGACGAATCGCATTAGCTCGGTCACCTACGAAGCTAACAACCCATGGAAGCCAGCCCTCGACAAGGCTTTGCGAATGCCTGTGCGACCAGAAATCATTCGCCCCGGTCCGCCATGGGAGGCAACGGCCATGCGCGAAGCCAGCAGAATGGCTAAGTCCAAATTCCAGGGCGTTCGAAACGGTTGCCTTTCGTGGAGCAAAGCTCTGGTTCGCGCACGCGGTGGACTGACGCAACCTATAGAAGCTGCTTCCAGGGATGATTGGAGGTTATCTGCAATCGCTAACACGCGAAACCGTTTTGGCTTCGCTCCAGGGTATTCATCGGCGCGCTGGTTCGCATGCGTAAAGTATGCTTTGCTGTTATCTCGAACTTGAACGCTCCTCTCGCAGACATTAAGAACAGACGAACCCTTTTAAGTCCTTGCCATCTTCAGACACCCATGCTCAGAACCGATAAGTGATCAAGGATTCAAGCAAGGCGCGACTGACCCATGAGACACACAGCAACTGTTCGCCGAGTTTTGCGGCTAACGTTGGCAATCGCCATACTCGCGTCGATACCCGCATTCGGCGATACCACAAAGCCAATGCTCCTTGATCTGGACACCGCGATTCGCGTCGGAACAACCAATCATTTCGCGTTGCAAGCCGCCGAAAACAAACAGGTCGTTATACGGAAACTCATCACGGAACGCTGGCGAGCTTACCTCCCTTCCGCTGGAATTTCCTATAGCCGCACAAGCACCGTGCAAGTTGGCGCAACGGATAACCTCTCCAACGAGATCAGACTAAACATTGAACAAATCATATACGACGGCGGACGCCGCAGCCTCGATCTGGATCTGGCGCGCATTCAACAAATTCTCGCGAAGGACGAGTTCCGCATAACGTACAATCAGATCCGCCTGGCGATACAGCGCGCATACCTTCAGACCCTCGCCGCCAAAGGAAAAGTAATCTTGAATCAGAAATCAATGGAGCGGGCTCGCATTCAGCTTCACGAAGCGCGGCGCGAGGAAACCCTCGGATTCACGACGCGTGTTCAGGTACTCACGGTGGCTGCCCGCCTTCGCGAGATCGAGCTTGCACTTTCGCAAGCGCGGAGTGGTTACCGCCAATCCTTGCACGATTTGAAGCTAGCTCTCAACCTCGACTATGAAACCCCTATCGAAGTTGACGGCGATTTGTTTTATGATTTCTATTTGAAACCTCCCGAAACCGACCTTCTGCACCTGATTGAATCTGGAAGAAGGCGAAGGCCAGAAATGGCCAAAGCAGAAACCAATCTCCAGAAACTCAAAAAGGAGCGGGAAATAGCCGAGAATGCGTGGATTCCACGATTTTCGGTCGGCGGTTACGTGGGAAGGACCGGAAACGATCTAACAAAACCACCGCAGCAACCCAACTGGGGTGTGAATCTGAAACTTACATTTCCTCTGCAGGGCTCTACCGGCTCGCTACAATCGGGAGCCAGCGTTATACCGGATACGCAACGCTCCAACAACGACACCGCTGAAGTAAAGATCTTTGATGATATCGGATATGACCGCCGAGTTCTCGAAAGCCGCATCGCACTGGGCCAGGGAGTCGAGGAGTACAAATCTGTGCGAACTAAAGTTCCCGTAGAGATCGCGAAAGCGCACGATAAGCTCACGCAAGGCTGGGAAGCGATTCGCATCGGAAACGGTCGGGCATTCTTTCAGTTTGAAGGTCTGCGAATTGTGAATGCGCGGACCGGGGTCGGCGATCTGAAGCGATCCGACATTCTCCTGCAAGAGACTGAGCTGGTGAGGGCCCAGCAAGATCTGGACGATGCGATCGCGAACTACATGATTTCAGCTTACGAGCTGGAATACGCTTCCGGGCTCGATCCGGGCTCACTGAATCTATTTATCCTGAAGCGCGGGGCTGGCAATACGCTTCTACCCTATTTAGTACGAACTGACTTCAAAGACTTGCGACAACGCCTCGATCAAATTCATAAAACCGATCCAATATGGGAACTTGATAAGCTTGATAATGAAAGAACGAACTCCGAAAAAGATAAGAAGGACCGGTTCCTGATCGATGAACCGGAAAAGAAGAAATAGAATGAAACAGAGTCTCCGAAACTGCGCCTTCCTGGTCGCACTAACGTTAACGGCAGCGGGTTGCTCCAAGGCCACCGACAAACTGGCAAAACTCGCACCACTTCTCGGAGACGATCAGGCTCCGTTCGTAATCGCGTCGATTCCAACCGCGAGACAGTTCGGGGTGTCGCCTTCGCAGAGCGTTCAAATATTCTTCAGCAAGGAAGTGGAATCACAAAGATGCACTGCGGCCTTCAGTATTTCACAAACCGTGTCAGGGGCAACAACCGCACCGTTGATTAGCGGGAGTACGGTCGTTCTTGGATCTGTTCTAACATTTACACCCAACCTGGCCCTTTCCGCCGGAACCTACAATATAGTAGAATCCGTGGGTTGCGAAGATCTGGAAGGTCGAGATCTTCGAGCGCCATACAATGCGAGCTTCACAGTTGGACCTGGCGGTGTGCAGGCTTCCCCGACGGTCGTCGGGGTCGGTGTACAATCGCAGTCCCAGTGCACCGCTCTGGGTTCCGTGGGATCCTCGTCGGGTGGAAACTGGCTCACCGCAAGCTGCTGGTGGGATTCTACGCTGCCGATTCTCGGAGCCTCCAGCTACACATTCCGTGGCGGTGATGATAACACGGGTCTGGTTGGCTCGAACAACGCATGCGCCGACGTGAATACAGACAACTTCGTGGTAATCTTCAACAACTACATGAACGTAAACACAACGGTGAACGCGGTGAGCTTGACTCGTTTATCGCCGCCCTCTACGACTATGAGCCTGGCAACCTGGAGTTGGGGTGACTGCATGTCTGGAAACGCAACGTATTGTCGAGCCCTCACGGTTGCCTTTGCAGAAGCTGAAGCCTCGTGCAATGGCGCTGCCCTCTTTGGTAGTAGTGTGGCTCCAAGCGTTGGAGATTTTAATCTGCAGTTCACGACTGGTAGTCCCGCTGGTCTGCCCCGTTACATGATCCAGGTTGATACGACGGCGACTGATAGCAATGGCTTCAAACCCACCGGTACGTTTACGTTCACAATGGAGGGAAAATAATGAAGACTACCACTCCCCTGATAATACTTCTCGCAACTGTCTCATGCAGTCTATTCCCCTTCCGTAACCCGGGTGATGTCGATGTCGTAGCTACCAAAGCGGGAAGAAAGGCAGTCGTCGGAATCGGAACGATAGAGAATCGCGATTCACGATTTGATCCTTACACGAACAAGAATCTCGTCGATATGTTATCGTTTGAAATGCTGCAACGCGGGTACGGCACTGTAAGATCAGATACCTCCTTCGCCGCTGAACGACGCAGGCAGGAAGAATTGAAACGACTGCCTGCTCCGGGAAAGACCAAAGATGAGACCGCCGACTTACTTCCGGAACGACTTCGCTCTGTTGCGGGAGAGATCCGACCGAGTGGCTATTTGAGTATGGGCGAGGAGTTGCTGTCCAGCGAAGAGATTCGCGCACTTTCATCCCGCGACAACACCACCTACTTCATGCAAGGCGCCATCAGCAGAACAGAAGCGGGAACGTTACTCGAACAGGAAGAGAACTTTGCAGTGTTCCTCGAAGTTTTCAACAAGAACGGAGAGAAGGTCGGAGCAATAAACTTCACGGTTGGTGGCAAGAGCCTTCAGGAATCTCCATTCCTGAAAACTGTCTGCAAACGGATCGCAAGAGCCTTCGACGAGCAAATTCACGGCGGCGGACCGTACAGGACTTATTAATGAAGAAACGCAGTATCTATTTCGCAATGGCTGTGCTTGCCATCTCCAGCTGTGGGTCGAACAAAACGGAAGTCGAAAAGAAGTTTGCCGAGGCTAACAAGCTCTTCGAAGGGCAGAATACCCCGCAGGCGCTCAAGCTTTATCGAGAAATCGTTGAAACGGATCCGCAGCACACCGGCGCCCAGGTTATGGTTGGTCGTATTCTTTACTATGACCGCAAGTTTGTGGAAGCTGAAAAGCTTCTGGCCCAGACCACGAGCAAACATTCTGATAGCATTGATGCCCTTTTCTGGCTGGCGCGGGTTCAAAGCGTCATTCCCGGTAAAAAGGAAGAGGCGATGAAGAACCTGGAAACGCTGCTACAGCGCGACGGGTCCCGAGTGGATGCCCTCGTCCTCAAAGGCATGCTTCACGAGGAAAAGAAGGAAGTTTCGCAGGCTATCGTCGCCTATCGGGCTGCAACGCAGACCGAGCAAGAAATTGGCCAGGCCTATTTTCGACTCGCAAGCATCTATAGTGCAGCGGGTCTCGATGACATGAAACGCAAGGCTCTCGTTCGTGCGGCATTGCTTGCGCCAGAACTGGTTACCAGGAAAAACTAAGAGTAAGCGCCTAGTGGCCTGAACGGTTCAAAGCGGATTAAGGACCACACTATCGCCGCTCTCAAGTGACTCTGCGATAGTCACCTGCCCGTCCGACTCGTTCAGAATATTCACTTCCATCTCACGCTGTACTCCGTTGACAAGCAACAAGACTCGAGCGGATTTCGAATCACGAAGGAGTGCGTTTGTCGGCAGGGAGGTAACTCTTTGAACCTTCATGGGAAGCGAAGCGATCGCAGTTAAACCTGAGACCTGGAGCGGTTTTGCGTTTTCTACCCTGGCGAGGACACGTGCTCGATCTTTGTCCGTATCATCAGGAACAATAGCGTAGACAACTGCTGAACCGGGTTCGCTTCCGGCAATTGATGTGAACGGGAATGGTGCACCCTGTTCAACGTTATTCGCCTCTGAAATCGGGATGGTTACGATCAGTTCAGGTTGTCGTGCAAGGATAATGACGGACGGCACACCTTCTTTCATGGAAGTAGATGCTACCACACCATCGACCGGTGACAGGACTTGTGAATTCGCAATTCGATTCTCCAACTCAACCAACCGATGCCGAATTGACTCACCCGTCGACGCGGCAGGCACGAGTGGTATGATCCAGCTCGATTCAGTATTCTGCAAATCCACTTCACCTGAGACCTGGCCCGTTACATTCACAAGCGCTACGTGCGGCGCATCAGCGGAATCGGCTTCGACCACCAATTGAAGCGGCGCCAATTCTTCCGGAACTCTAGACTCTGGAAGCGTCGTACCGTTAAGCTCCTTTGAGCGAGAAGTTTTGGCCACTCTCGCCCAGACCTTTTCTCGGGCAAGGGCCTCACGAGCCTCTTCAGCCTGCAGTTCGATGGCTAGTAGTGCGTATT
>JAIOPQ010000047.1 GCA_021413825.1 Spirochaetia bacterium
GTAGCCTCAAACCAACCCGCGCGGTCAAACAGATTCTTCAGGAGCAGGCATTGTTCCGTGCGAGCGTGGCGGCAGGAAGGGTGAGTAGATGGACTCACCGCCGTCTACAAAGAGAGTCTGTCCAGTTATGTAGGACGCTGCTTGAGAAGCCAGAAATAGCACAGCATTGCTGACTTCACTTTCCGTTCCGAATCGCGAGGCATAATTGTTCGCTGTCATCTTTTGAAGCGCCGCTTGAAACTCAGGCGCATAAGTCGAAAGCCCCGATGATTTAATAATTCCTGGAGCAACTGCATTCACGCGCACGCCATGATGGGCCCATTCGATGGCCCATGATTTAGTAAGATTGTCTACGCCAGCACGCGCCGCAGCCGAATGCGGCATGAGCGGCATGCCGCTGCGCATATTCATGAGAATGCTTACGATCGAACCGCCCTGTCCTTTGAAAAATTCTGTAAAACACGCCCGCGTTATCAGAAACGTTCCTGTCAAATTCGTATCGATTACGGCGCGGAATCCCTTAGGAGAAATGGATTCTGTGCCCCCGGGGAACTGGCCGCCCGCATTGTTAACCAGAACGTCGAGCTTTCCCCAACTGGATTTGAGATTCTTCATGGCCTCTTCAACAACTGCCTCATCGCGAAGATTACATTCAATAGCATGGACTCGATCGGAACCCGCAAAACCAAGCTGCGCTTGGGCTAATTTCAATTTCTCAGAATCGCGTCCCAGAATTGCAACCGTGGCGCCAGCCTTCAGCATATCCTTAGCAATCCTCAGTCCAATCCCGGATCCGCCACCAGTGATCAGTATTCGTTTGCCCGAGAAAAGTTCGTTGTGAAAAAAATCCATTGGATGGCCCCTGTTTGATTGTTGAATTACCATGTGGTCCGTTGCGCAAACAGAAAAACTAATGACAGCCCTCCGGGCTCGCGGCAATCAATCGCTTCGCACGCGAATTGCGCCCACACCAAGCGGTTACTTACACATCGGAAATGCTTTTTCATTTATTCTGACCTGGCTTCTGGCAAGGCAGAATGGCGGTAATTTACTTCTTAGAATTGATGACCTGGATCGAGCGAGAAAGCGGCCAGAATACGTTCAGGATATTTTTGAATCTCTTGAGTGGCTTGGAATTGATTGGGATTCAGGGCCTACAGGGCCCGACGATTTTGAGAGCAAATATTCGCAGATCCATCGGTTGGATTTATATGCAGATGCTTTTGACAGACTTCGCCTGACGGACCGCCTCTTTGCGTGCAGTTGCACGCGAAGGGAAGTTGAAGCCAGGTCTCATCGATGCGCATGCGAGATCTCTGGTTTGCCCCTTGATAGCCCGAATTGCTCCGTGCGATTCAGACTGGAAGAGAGTTGCGAAGTCACTATAAACGATCTCGATCCTGTCACCGTGAGGGTTGGAGAGACACACCGAAATTTTGTAATTCGCAAACGGGATGGAATGCCCGCTTATCAGCTAACGTCCATAGTAGACGATATCCACTTTAAGACCACGTTGATAGTTCGTGGACTGGATCTTCTTGAGTCGTCTGGCCTGCAGTTGAAGATACAGGACGCTCTTGGCGATCGATCCCCCTTGCAGTTTCTTCATCATCCCCTTGTTACCAAAGTGGACGGGTCTAAACTCTCCAAATCAAAAAATGACACTTCGCTTAGATCCGTGCGCGAAAATTCAAATGCAGCGATGGTAATTAAGGAGTTTTCCCATTGGATCAATCTTCCCGGAAAGTCTTGCGAATCGCTGAGCGATCTGCTCGAACAAATCCGGGGAATTGCATAAAATCAAAGAAAGAAATCTGCGCCAAATCTCAGATAGATTTCCAGCTTGCTGCCTTTTGCGCTGCTGGATATTTCCCCGAGACCAAGGCCTTCTGTCTTCTTCTGGAGATTGCTGGTTGTTAGATTTGTATCACCAAGGTACACACCATATTTGCGTTTGTAGTCTTCCTTCATGACACCCACGACTACGTTATACCTGCAATAGAGTTTGAAAATTCCTTCAAGATTGTGGCGCGTTCCTTTTTCTTTTACGGTAGCATAGTGAACTGGCAGCAGCGGAGAAAGACCTGTGGTTCCACCTCCAACAACCGTATCCTGGATTTGTAGACCAACAAGGTTCATGCGCCCCTCGCGGGAAAATGAGCGTCCCTTGTAGAGCATTCCAAACCACTCGAATATCTGATATCGCGCTGCAAGACCGAAAGCACTCCCCGAGAAATAGATTTCTGCAGGAATGCTTCCTCCTTCGCTCCAGATTGTGGTTTCCGGACTCGTGCGGCTGCTTGAATAGGAACCCATACTGATCACGTTCTTTTCGAATTTCTTTTCGCTGGCGGCAAGAACACCAAGCTTCAGGCCCGGTTTCCAGACGGGATGCAAGTACATGAGTTCGGCCGTTTTTCGATCTTCGCGGTAGCGCAGGAGACGCAAGCCTTCAAATAAAGAGGGATAGTATGCTCCGTTGCCTGGGGCAATGTAAGAAGATTTTCCTGGCTGGTTCCTTGAAAATTTCTGATTAATGTGGAACCAGGAAAGTTCCAGGAACAAACGATCGACAAATGCGTACTCAAGTGAAACGGCCGTGCTTACATATGTCAACTTACTGGGAGCTTCGTACGGAACTGCGATTTGCTGATTGGCACCGGTTCGCAAAAGTGAGTTAATGAACCAGGAATTTGTACTCTCTGACAAAATTGGAGCTTCCAGTTTTCCATAACCCGGACCCAGTAAGAACCGAATCCGACTCTTTTCTGTACGGCGACTATAAGAAGGCGATGCAGGATTTGGATTGGCTACAGCGGTATCGGTTTTTCCAGGATTCTTTGGGTCGCCGGCCTTTGGGCCAGTTTTAGGATCCCCAGGTTTGGGTGGAGTCGTCTGCTCCCCAGGTTTTCCGGGCTCAATCTTTGGATCGCCCGGTTTGGGTTGATCCTTTTGATCGACTGGCGTGTCCTTTTTTTCTGCCGGCTGCGCCCGCAGCCCAGCGGCGAAGGTCACAAGGCATAACAATAGTAAGGTGATCTTATTCAAGGACAAGACGAATCTCCACGCGGCGGTTTCTTGGTTCATTTCCGAGCGTATTTACAACGCGCTGCGTATCGGCGAACCCGCGCACCTCAATAAATCTTGGAGGTGCAACTGGCCCCTGCTTGATTAATCGATCGCGTACGGCCTGTGCGCGATCCTGACTGAGTTGCTGGTTGAGTGGTCTGGACCCTGTTGAATCGGTATGGCCCCCAACCTTAACTTTTGCATCTGGAAACTCAGCAATCGACTTTGCAACTTTATCTACAATCTCTTTGGCCTTTGATGTGAGATTTGCGCTTCCGTGATCGAAGCCAACGTCACCATCCAGCGCAATTTTCAGTTCTTTGGTTTTTCCCTCAGAATCTTTTACGCGTTCGATTGTAATTCCATGGGCTCGGAATCCTTCTTCAATTTTCTGAAGCTTAATGCCAGCATCCTCAAAGTCCTTGCGAATTCCATCTAGCATTTTGTCGAGGAAGACAGACGCACCCAGCTTTTTAGCTTCACCCTCAGGCAACCCGGCAGGAGCAGGTGCGGGAGCTCCGCCTGCTGGTGTTGGAAACGCAACTTCCTCTTCGTAAGTTGGACAACCGCGAATAACCGTTAGTACTTTTTCTCTTCGTTCCACCGAGAGACATTGATTCAACGTTAGCACGACGCTTAGCCCTAAAAATAGTTTACAAGGTATCTCTGATCTCATTTTCTTTTCCCGATTTCGTTGCAATCCCGACTAACTTTAGCTTGCGGGACCTCACACTCTGTCGACCAAGTTTATTGATTTTTCTGATATTTTTGCCTTGCATCGGTAAGAGTTAGCACGTAAACAGCAGAAGAGATATGACAAACTCTAATAAGACCAAAGTATTACTTTGTGATGATCACGCCGTCTTCCGCCTCGGCCTCAGAGTCCTACTGGAACGGGCAGAATCGTTCATAGTTGAGGAAGCGGAACGTGCAGACCGCGCTGCAGAGATTGCAACTGAATTTAAACCGGATCTTGTTGTCGTGGATTACCTTTTACCGGATCAAAATGGTCTGGCATTGATTCAGTCTCTCATGACCAAAGGCCTGAAATTTAAATCTGTCCTCCTTACCAATGTGGAGGAAGAAGCAATTCAAAATAAATGCAGAGAGCTCGGTTTGCAAGGATGCCTTTTTAAGTCACAACCAATTGAGCAGGTTTTGAATTCCCTTCTGAAAGTTGTTCAAGGCGAGGAAGCATACTCCGCGACAACCAAGCCCGTGCAGCAAGTTCGCGCAGGGGAATCAAATCCATTCGCTCGCTTGACTCCGCGAGAGCTGGAGATCGTACGCAAGATTGCAAAAGGTCTGACTCAGAAACAAATTGCTCAGGAACTTAATATCTCTGTGCGTACTCTGGAAAAACACCGAAGCAACATCACGGATAAAATGGGAAAAATGACCCCGGCAGAACTGACACGCCAGGCATATGCATGGGGAATTATTTCCGATCCTGGGCTTACGTCTGGTTATCGCTGAGTTTTTCTTTAGACGAGCGCTAGAATCAGGCGCTACCCTTAGCCATGCTTGCAAGGCATCGACTCATTGCTTTGCCAAAGGCCCATCCAACAAGCATGATCAAGGGTGTTTGAAAGGGATTGGTGCTTTTGATTTGATATGTCCATGTAACTCTTACAGAATCTCTCAAGTCTTCCAATTTGAAAGTTGCTGACATACTCTGACAGACGAGCTTCTGCAGTTTATTCAATTCTGCCATCTCATAACTATGCAGTTGGTTGGGCACGTGCTCCGTTATTCGCTCAATCACTGATGAACCATCAGATAGTGACACTTTGCGCAAAATTCCTTTCGCAATCTTCCCCTCTGGGACTACCTTGACAATTCCTGGAATGAGCGGCTTGAACCCGTGGAAATGTTTGGGAAAAAATTCTGGGGATTCGCTAAAGTCAAAAAAAACAACTCGCATACAACCCGGATGAAATATGAAGAATTCCATGTGGTACTGAACCCGGCGTCCAGCGGAGGAGAGGCAGGTAGACGCTGGCAAGAAACGGAGAAGCACGTGCGACGAGTCCTCGAAAACGTGAGCTGTGAACAGACGGCCGCTCCGGGCGATGGCGAAAGACTTGCTGCGTCTGCGATTCATGCGGGAGCTAAGACTATCGTTGTGGTCGGTGGAGATGGAACTCTCTCGGAAGTTGTAAATGGGCTTCTACAATTTTCAGAAGGGCAACGGCCAAAACTCGCCGTGCTCAATCACGGAACTGGAGGGGATTTTGCGCGCACCATCGGAACCCCTACGGACCTCCAGCTTATGCTGGAGAAAATCAAGGCAGGTCGCGAACATCGAATCGATGCTGGTCGCATGACTTTCTTGAATCACCAGGGAATCCCAACCAAACGGCATTTTATCAATATCGCAGGATGCGGACTCGCAGGTAGCGTTGTGCAATCCATTAATCAAAATGTGAAACGATTCGGTGCCTTCAGCTATTTCTCCGCATCCTTTACAAATGCCCTGACCTATAACAATGCTAAGGTTAGAATCTCGTTGGATGATGGCCCTCAAACTCAGGAAACAATAACGACGGTTGCTGTTTGCAATGGTCAATTCTTCGGAGGTGGAATGCAGATTGCACCCGGCGCAAGCATCACCGATGGCCTGCTAAACGTTACAATTCTTGGAAACTGGAATCTGGCCCAGAAAATTCGTTACTCCCGGAACCTCTACAACGGAACTATTGAACAATGCGGCGGTGTCCGAACGGCTCGAGTAAAGCGGATCGTGATTGAACCTGAAAACCTAAACGATGTTTTGATTGATTGCGACGGTGAAGCTCCCGGTAAAATCCCAATGGCAGCAGAAATTCTTCCGGGAGCGGTTCGACTCATTATTTGATCAAGCAGCCAACCGTTCTGCACGATGCGGCAATGCTCTGGTTACACGAAAAACTGGACCCTCAAACCTTCCGGTCAGCGTGAACCTCTGTCCACTGATGCACGGAGGCATATCCATGAGTCGTATGATACGCAAGATTGCGTTAGCGTCATAGAACAATGCATACGCGCGCTTTTCAGTGCGTTTTATGATTCCCTTTACCGTTTCCATTGTGCCTCCTTGCGATTGACGAGTCGCTCTGCCATTGGATGGTAGCGCGAAATGCGTTTCGTTCCTGGATTTTTTACCTGCCTGTGTTACCTGATCTTCAGCGGGTCGCTGGCAGCAAATGTTGAGACCGCAAGGCTTCACGCCTGCGAACATTCTGTTACTCTTACAGATTTCAGAATCGACCCAACCCCGGGTGATTCGTTGCGTGCAACTGTGGTCCATGGAAATAGACTCTGGACGCTGCTAATTCTGTGCAGACCAAACATCAAGAAAACAAATCCAGGAGAAGAACTTATTCTGGAAGCAAAAGAGCGCGGCGACGTAGTGCGCGATGTAACAAGAATTCCAACTCAACTGGGAACCGCTCTAATTTTCAAACGTACGTCGCGCGAAACACTGGTAATGCGCCTGGAAGGAAATCAAGCTTCCCGTGAGTTTGTCTATCTGTATGTTCTTATTCCAGAAAAGGGGAAAAATGTTGGAGCAAACGATTGGCTTGAGATGGAGAAATTGCTTGGCCAGATCGTTTCAACATCAAAATCAGAAAATCAAACGGCAGCCATAACGGAGGAGAATTTTCGTATGAGGCTGCTTGGATCATTGATCTTGCTTGTACTGCTTTTGATTGCAGGCACCTGGTTTGCTGTCAGAAGAATTGCTAAAGTAAAACGATCACACAAATCACAAGCCACCCAGGCGGACAGTATACAAAAATGAAAATTCGGGAAATTCTGTACAAGGGTTGGAAGAGTATCGAGGTCACAAATGATACCATTGAATTTGTAATCCCGCTACAAATTGGAATTCGCCTGCTTCATCTGGCCCTCAATTCCGATCATGAAAATTGTCTATTTGAACGGAGTACGGATTCAGGGAAAACCAATTCAAGCGAATGGCTACTTTACGGCGGGCATCGACTCTGGTTCGCTCCGGAAGATTTGAAAACATCTTACATGCCTGACAACTCTCCCATTTCTTATTCCAGGATTCCTGAGGGCCTGCGCTGTAGTGAATCGATCTCCCCTGTCACCGGAATTCAAAAGGAGATGGATTTTATTTTTGAATCTGCAAACAAGCTTCGCGTCGTGCACAGGGCCCACAATAAGACGAATGAATCGTGTAGCTTGTCCCTCTGGCCCATAACAGCTTTTGCAGGCGGTACAGCAACGTTGCCACTGCCACAAAGTAAGCGGGTGCTGAATGCATCCGGAGCAATCGTGCTCTGGCCGTACACCAGACCCAACGATCCCAGAATTTCATATTCGAATGAGGAGAGCGCAGGCCAGACTGGTCAAAGCCAGACGCAGCTCAGCGTTCAAATCGAACAGCGGGCTGGCAGCAAGCCGCTAAAGATTGGGCTTGCGCATGACGCGAATGGACCACTCGAGCTCAATTGGCAACGCGGCTCGCTATTTTTTCGTAAGTCCTTTCAGCGAATGTCTGGAACGTATCCTGATTTCGGAAGTTGCATTGAATGTTACACAAACCATGAACTAATCGAGCTCGAAACCCTGGGGCCTGAAACCCGCTGCCCGCCAGGCGCCAGTGTGGAGCATCAAGAAATCTGGGAACTCTGGCGCAAGGGCTGAACAGATCAGAAATTCCGTACAAAGTAGAAACGTGTCACAGGCATGTGGTATAAAGGCTCATGACAAAATCACGGCCCGGCCTGGGCAAACTGGCCGATCATCATACTATGCGCTCTCAGTCCAGGCCCCTGCAAACAGACAAACTGCGTTTCATTGACCTATTCGCGGGTATTGGTGGGTTTCGAATAGCCTTTAGGGCTGCGGGGTTTGAGCCTGTTTTCTCTTCTGAATGGGATAGCATGGCGCAGAAAACCTACGCAGCAAATTTTGGGACTCAACCGGCGGGCGATATTCGTGCAATCGGCGCCAAAGACATTCCTCCCTTTGAATTACTTTGCGCTGGTTTTCCCTGTCAGCCATTTTCCCTTGCAGGTGTTTCAAAGAAGAATGCCCTGGGCAGACCTCACGGGTTTGACGATCAGAAACAGGGAAATCTCTTCTTTGAGATCATGCGCATATTGAATGCAAGAAAGCCGCAGGCATTCCTACTCGAGAATGTGAAGAATCTAAATTCGCATGATGGCGGAAAAACTATGCGCGTGATTCGCGACGAGCTTGAGAAGGCTGGATACTACTTTAAGACGGCAGTGATCAATGCGCGCGTACTTGTGCCACAGAATCGCGAACGAATTTACATCGCTGGCTTCCGCAAGAAGAATGCAAGCGAATCGTTCAGATTTCCGCTACTTGCAGATAAAAAGCCCGTGCTCGGCCAAATCCTGGAAGCACGCGTCCCGGAAAAATATACTCTGTCAGATCATCTCTGGACGTACTTGCAAGACTATAGAAGAAAGCATGAAGAAGCGGGACACGGCTTCGGGTTTGGTCTGGCCGATCGCAAGGGAGTTACGCGCACTTTGTCTGCCCGATATTACAAGGATGGTTCTGAAATTTTGATTCCTACCCGCAGAGGTAATCCGCGCAGACTTACACCCAGGGAATGTGCCAGGCTTATGGGTTTTCCCGAATCCTTCCAAATTCCAGTGTCGGATACACAGGCGTATAAACAATTCGGGAACTCTGTTGTAGTACCCGTCGTGCATGCAATTGCAATTGAAATGAAAAAGGCACTGGACGCCGCGTCAGGAAAGCGCAAAGAACGGAATGCCCAGGGGCAAAGTCGAGTTTCCGTATAGTTCTGTTAGAAAGAAACTTCTAACCTGGTTTAGAAAAAACGCGCGCTCGTATCCGTGGCGCACAACTGGAAACTGGTTTCATTTATTGATGGCGGAGATGATGCTCCGCCGGACTCGCGCCGACCAGGCAGCCAGAGTATATTCCAGGTTTACGGATCGATTTGAAACACCGGCAGATTGTCAAACGGCTGGTCCCACGGAGCTATTAGAAATATTCAAACCGCTCGGCCTTCAATGGCGGGCCAGGCAATTGCTGGAAACTCTGGATTATCTTTCTGACTCGTACGCGAAGCGAACGCCACAAAAGTCGGACGATTTGCTGGCAATTCCGGGAGTGGGAGAGTATGCCAATTCAATGCTCAGAAATCGCCTCTTCAATGAACAATTACCAGCCCTTGACTCTAACATGGCTCGGGTGATATGTAGAATTAACGGCTGGAAATATTCGGCAGAATCGCGACGCAAAAAGAATGTAATCGCTGTTGCACATCAACTCGTTCAGACAAAGTCCTCGCGTGAACTGAACTTAGCAGTCCTCGATTTTTCAGCACTTGTTTGCAAACCCGGAAAACCGGACTGCCCGCTATGCCCTCTGGTTCGAATGTGCAGTCTGGGTGGTAAGACCGTTCGGCGACCAGTCGGATTTCACGCATCTACTTGAGGCATGACTTAACCGCTGCATCCAGTTCCGGATTTTGCTCTGTTGCCATGATTTTTTTGATTTCTGCCGCGCTGTGTTTCTCTGCAATCTGACGCGCCGTGCAGGAACAATAGGATTCGGCCTTCTCCGGTTTAGCTCCTTTCCTGACGGCAGCGTCCTTGCAGGTCATAAGGAAACGCTTCTGAAATGATTGCTTGAACCCACGCTCAAAGCCATCGTCAAAATCACGACAATTGCCCAGGACGATCAGAAGCGCGGCTCCGAAAATCAATGCTCGTATCATTTGTGGAACCTCAAGTATCTTATCGGTCAGTTAGCCGGAATCCGAAATGGACTTGCCATCCGGCAGAATTATGTCACATATAGTATATGCAACGACGCAGCATTGATGTCATAATTTCCGACGAAGGAATCCTCCCGACAAACCAGGTCCCCGCAAAAAAGCAGATCAGATCTGCACCGGGATCAGCGGCTCAAACCGCATCGGCGCAAGCGGCTGCTCTAGCAGCCGCCGAATCTGAGCCTGGTGCCACGCGAGCGGCCAAGTTGCTTCTGTCCCTAGGGCCAGACCAGGCCGCTGTCATTCTCAAAGAAATGGATTCGACGGAAGTTGAGCGCGTCGTGGGAGAAATGATTCGCATCCGCACAATCTCAAGCCAGGAAAAAAAAGCAATCCTCGATCAATTCCATGCAATCGTCGAAGAATTCGAACCTCCGGTTCGGGGCGGAATTGAAAGCGCAACAGACCTGTTGGTCCGCAGTCTTGGTGAAGAAAAAGCAGGAGTCATACTCGCCAAACTGAATCGGCATGATGTGCGACGCGACTTTGCGTTCCTGGAACAAATCGATCCAAACCTGCTTGCAACCGTGCTTGCAAGTGAACATCCGCAGGTAACTGCAATCGCTCTGGCTTCTATTCATCCAAGAACGGCCGCGTCCGTATTGCGACTACTTCCTGATGAACACAGGGCTGCGGTATCGCTTAGAATTGCAAAGACAAGCAAGACACATCCTGAAGCCCTTGAGAAAGTTGCCCGAGTTTTGCGCGAGAAATTTGAAAAACGCAAAGATGAAATCTATTCGGAAGTTGGCGGGGCCAATACCCTTGCAACGATTCTCAATCATATGGACCGTGATCTAGAGGAAGATATATTGAAGAAACTGGAAACTGAGGCTCCGGACCTTCTGGGAACGGTAAAAGAGCGACTGTACACATTTGAAGAACTGAGTGGCCTGGCTCCGAAGGAAATGCGTCTGTTAGCCTCCGGTGTTGCGGATGATCATCTAATTGCAACGGCACTCCGAGGTGCCGGAGACGAGATGACCAGGCACTTCTTTAACAGTCTGTCCCATAATCGGGCTGCGGATATCCTCGAAGAGATCGACCGGAGGGGGCCAATTTCACTCCGAGAAATTCACGAGGCCCGTGGCTTTATTCTTTCCATTGCTCGCAAGCTCGATGAAGATGGAAAAATCGTTATTAAGAAAACCAAAGAAGAGTACGTTTAATATGAACTTCATCCGTCTGATCTCCATCGCAGCTTTACTCACTCAAATGTCCTGCTCGCTTACGTCGATGTTGAGCCAGAGACCAACCATCGACTACCAGAGCATTGAGCTTGCTGATTTCACAATGGAATACATTGATCTCAAACTCAAACTCAAGCTAAACAATCCGTATCCTATTAAGCTTCCGGCCGGTGCAATTGGCGGAGATCTCTCCCTTGATAATACAACACTCACCGGTCTAACTGCTGCAACTCCTGATGTCCCTGCAAATGGATCCGCACCTTTTCCAATCACCGTTCGTCTTCCGTTTAAATCGATCCTCTCAATGGGTTCTGCGGCTGAAGCCAAGGAAATGTTTAACCTCAGATTCAAAGGAAATGCGGATGTTAAAGTTGGTCCAACAATCCCTGGAATGCCGGATCGGATGAGTCTTCCTTTTGACTACACCCAGGAGGTTCCTGCCATCATTCCAGAAGTTACTTTTGAAAACGTTCAATTCGAAGCTCCGTCGCTGGCTTCTCCAATTCCATCCCTTGCGTTTGATCTGGGCCTTAAGAACAAAGCGCAGGGAAAATTCAACATAGGAAACATGGACTATCAAGTTATGATGGGTGCTGTTCCAGTTCTGAGTGGCAAAACAGAAAAACTCACAAACACCGGAACCGCAGCCGTGGCCAGAGTTAAGTCCAGCCTCTCGCTTTCGTCTGTTCCCTTCGCGCTACTCCAATCTACAAAGAACTTGCGCATTAAGGGGGGAACTTCGGTTTCATTTCCTGGCTTTGCAAAAGATCAGTCTTTTCCACTTAATTTCGACAAGGGCATGAAACCTTAACAATTGCTTGCATTGCAGATGAACCAGGCTCTACACTGGTTCATCTAATCCGTAGTCGGAGACATTCATGAAACGATTCATTGCAGCAGCGGGTATTTCTTTACTCTTATTGGTTTTTGTAGACTGTAAAGAGGCCGGAAAGATTGCCCAAACATCTGAGACGCGTGTTGCGCGATTCAAGATGGGCGTTCTCAAAGAAATTGGAAATCCCAAATCCGGGTTACCTCTAGCGTTAGAGAAAGGTGAAGTTGTAACACTGGAAAAAATTCAATCTTTCAAGCCTGCGACTGGTGCGCCGGTTGAGTATGCGTTGATTAAGATTGCTGGTGGCCAGTCTGGTTTTGTTCCTGCTTCCTATCTCGCGAAGGCTGCCATCGTAGTTACCGGCAACGTAAAACTCTATCAAAGGCCGAGCATTACATCAGGCATTGCACGCGGAGCCGATAAATTGAAGCTTGGCGTAGTGGCATTTCTGGAAAATGAAGATTTCAGCGATGGAGAATGGCTTGAGATCGTCGGCGGATCAAACGCTAACAATTATTTCAAAGGCTGGGTAAAGGGATCAGGTTCTGTTTCTCGCGATACAGAACTTGTAACCGCAGCAGTTAGAATGGAACAGGCTCTTGAAATCTATAATAATCCCAAGGCCAGCGAGAAGGCCAAAGCAGAAGCCAGGGCTACGCTTGAAGATATTCAGAAAAATTCCCCTGCCCCTATCAGCACGCTTGCAGGTGATGCACTGAGTGGCCCTACAACTGATACGCCCCCCACTCCAGAAACTAAAGACGAAGGCATACAACCCCTCCAACCAGCTACAGACGAAAAACCACACGGATAATCCAGAATCGTGAATACCAATCTGGAGAAGCTGAAGCGTTTCTACCAATCGGCGGTAGAAACGGCCAGGAGGATTTCTCAGAAAGCAGGCCTGTGGCTCCGTCCCTTGATAGATCGCGTGGGACCATTTGTGAAAAGGATCTATCAGTTCCTCCGGCCGTTGTTGGATCGTTTGGCTGGAAACTGGCAGAAGGTTCTGATCCGTGCGGTGTTAATTGTGGGGATTGGGCTGACGCTCCTCACTGGTGGCGTGTTCATTCGATTCTTGTACGATCGTGCTGAGATTTCAGCGTCGCTTGAAAAAGAAAAGCTCTGGCTGCGTGGATCTGGAGATAGACCGGCAAAACCCCTGATTCAAATTTTTGCTAACGATGACACGTTAATCGGAGAATACCTACCACAACGCGAGTCCAGAATCCCACTGGATGCGTGTAAGTCACAACTCGTCTGGCTCTCGCGCGCAGCTGTTTCCGCAGAGGATCGTGACTTCCATGCGCACGGCGGTGTATCCTATCGCGGAATATTTCGTGCCTTTGCAAACAACCTGCGTTTTCTGAGCGTGCGCGAAGGAGGTGGGAGCATTACTCAACAGGTTGCTCGAAATCTTTACATCAGTCGCAGTACTCCAGGACTGATTCGTAAAATCTATGAAACTTTCACTGCCTGGTTGATTGAATCCCGTCTGGAGAAGAATGAGATTCTCTGCCTTTATCTGAATCGAATCTACATGGGCGAAGGTCGGTTGGGTGCAGAGGAAGCTTCCTGGTTCTATTTTAGAAAACCTCCAATGAATCTGGATGCTGCGGAAGCAGCCATGATTGTTGGACTGTTCCCAAGTCCCGTGCGCTATAGTCCCCTTAACAATATTCAATTTTCCTTGCGCAAGCAGGAGAAGGTCCTGGCGGCTCTTGAACGAGACGGCTGGATAAAACCCGGTGAAAGTGCTGGAATCATTCGTAACTTCAAGTCACGCTACGAAATCACAGATACGTCTCCTGGAAAAATTGGACTGTATGGAGCCAGTCGTGATTTCCGATTGAATTCAGCACCCGCAGCAAACGACCGAGTGCGCCAGTTTTTATATGAAACGATTCCGGAAGAAATTGTGCGCGAAGGTGGTCTGATTGTTCGCACCACGATCGATCCTTTGAGACAGGCTGCAGCACTTGAATCCATGCGCAAAGGGATCGAGCGAGTCCGGGGTGAAATGGTAAAACAATCCAAGCGCAAAGATTTTGCAATGCAGCAATCGCGAAGGCTCAACGGTACTCTGGTTGCAATGGACGCAAGAACCGGCGAGCTTCGCGCCCTGGTTGGTGGATACGGCGTTGTTGAAACGGGGAGTTCAGATCGGATATGGAAAATGCAACGCCAGCCGGGCTCTGCAATCAAGGGATTTCTGTACGCTACTGCACTGGACGCAGATAAGATTGATTTTGAAGCGGAAGTAATCGACCAGCCAATAAACATTGGTGGATACCAACCAAGGAATTCATACGGAACATTTAAAGGTCGGCTAACGTTACGACAGGCAGTAGCCCTATCCTGTAACACCGTTGCCGTTCAAACTCTACACGAACTCGGTGCATCAACGTTCCGTGATCGAATTGGAACTGCTCTTGAAATGAGTTTCTTTGATACACGGGAACGCTTCCCTGCAAATCTTACCCTTGCATTGGGATCGGGTGAGTTAACTCCACTTGAAATGACCAGGCTCTATGCTATCCTCTTGAATGAAGGTTACACGGTCCGACCTACGCTCATAAAAAGTGTAACTGATAAAAGCGGTTCGGTGATCTGGCAGACAGATTCTAATTCGGGCTATCGCGTATTATCGGAGCGCGCAAGCGCACAGGCCCTGGATCTCTTGCGTGGTGTGGTGGATCCAGAAGACGAAGGCACGGCTGGATGGATTGGACAGCAGCGCATTAAGAATCCTGCGTTTCTACCCTTTCCGGTTGCTGGAAAATCTGGAACTGTTCAGACAGTTCCCGAGGTTGCTAGAAAATTTCCGGGCTTAAGCGGCGTTCACGATGCCTGGTTTGTGGGGCTGGTTCCTGGCGAAGTGGCTGTGGTCTGGATTGGACAGGATGAAGGAGCTCCGTTTCCCGGCGGAGGATCTGGGACCGCTGGAAGCATATGGGCCGATTACGCCCATACCGGCATTCGAAGTGCAGCTGGTGATTTTCCGGCCGTTGAGAAAAAGAAATTAGATCCGCGCGGAAGCGATCCTAACTCAATTATCCCACTCGAGCCAGTGCCGCCGCCAGTTCCTGAAACGGTTCAGTAGCAATTATCTTTAGAAGCGTCCACCGTCTGCATGACAAACGGTGGCCCTTTTCTTGAAACCCGGACCTTGCCCTTGTATGTGTTTGGGCGCCCGCTGAAGCAGATATCGGCCGTGTACAGGCCTTTGTCAAGAATATCCATAGCCCAAATCGGCACAAAAACGATTGCGCGGGCACCTCAAGTATCTATAAGCAGTCATGCCCCGATTTCGCCTTTTGAGCAGAGCTGGAATCCTCCTGCTGACCTTGCTCAGCATATCCTGCGTCTCTACTTCAACCCATGAAAGGGAAATGAAGACTCGCGATGATGAGAATCTGCGCATGCAGGGTGAAATCGAAAGACTGGAAACTGAAAAATCGCAACTCATCAAAGATCGGACTACCCTACAAGCTTCGGTTCAAGAAATGGCAAAGGCTCTTGAAGATGCTCGCATTCGTAAAACGGAATCAGACAAGCGCATTGCTGACTACCGGGCAATGATGGCGCGGTTCCGGGGATTGATCGATTCGGGAAAACTCAAAATTCGCATGGTCGACGGTAGAATGGTCGTTGTGCTTTCCTCAGATGTTCTATTTAGTCCAGGATCGGCGGATCTATCTCCTCAAGGGCGCGACGCTATCCTCGAAGTAGCGCGTGTATTTGCAACCATGCCAGATCGTAAGTTTCAGATTGAAGGTCATACTGACAACGCTCCCATCCGCACGTTTAAATTCCCATCTAACTGGCAGTTAGCTTCTGAGCGGGCTATCAGCGTTTTGGACGTAATGGTCCAGGCTGGTGTTACGCCGGACAAAGTAAGTGCTGCAAGCTACGCAGAAACTCACCCCGTAAAGCCCAATACAACTATTGAAGGGAGATCCGCAAACCGCCGCATTGAAATCGTCATAGTGCCAGATCTGTCCAGCTTGCCTGGATTCGATGAGTTGAACAAACTCGCCGAAGAGAAGTAAGAATGGGTGTTCAAGAAAGAAAAGAGCGCGAGAAAGCGCAGCGTCGCACTTCTATCCTCGATGCAGCGCGTTCCATAATTAAAGAAAAGCCGTACGATTCCATTATTATGGAAGATATTGCGAATCGCCTGGAACTTTCACGCGCTACGCTTTATCTCTACTTTAAGAATAAAGAAGAAATCTATACTACTCTGCTAACGCTTGGCATGCAAGAACTTGAACAGGGCTACAAAGAGGCTCTGAAAACTCCCTCTCCCGAACCAATGGAAAATCTGGTGAAATGTGCCGTTGTATTTTTCACATTCTACATGGGCAATCATACCTACTTTGACCTGCTCGTTACAAGCCGCGCGGACTTACTGCGTGAGTGCAGGCCTGAAGTGCGCACCGAATTCGAAAAAGCTGGCGCATCTGTAATCGAACCTATTGTGAAAGTATACCAGAGCGGAATGGACGCAGGCAAATTCCAGAAACAGGATCCGGAGAAAATGGCATTTCTGCTGCGAGCCATTGCCATTGGCATTGCTGTCGGTTTCCGAGAGGGCAATTTGAAGTTCCCTGAAGACATTCTGGTGATGCGCGATCTGGTCCTGCACGGCCTCCTGGGCAAAAAGCCGTGAATTACGGTCCGTCAGAATTCTGACACTCTGTCATTATTTTCTTGACGAACGGGATTTTCTCTGACACTCTGTCAGTATGAGTGAACAGCGACAACCGTTCGATCTGGCAATCATTGGTGGCGGCATTTCTGGTGCCTGTTTACTGTGGGATTCAACCCTCCGAGGGATGAATGTGCTACTCCTTGAAAAGAACGATTTTGCCTCAGGAACAACTCAGGCAACTTCTAAGCTAATCCACGGCGGACTCCGCTATCTTAAAAATTTCGAATTCGGACTCGTGCGTGAGTCATTAAAAGAGCGTCGCTTGCTTGCCCGCCTCGCTCCGCATTCTATCCGCCCAATGCCATTCCTTCATCCTATCTATAGAAACTCCAAACCAGGCCGCTTGATGTTTGCAATTGGTCTGTGGTTGTACGACCTGCTATCGTTTGATAGAAACCGTGGTGTTCCGCGCCATCTTCGTCTTCCCCGGCATAGATGGCTGTCACGGCAGGATGCCCTGCAGACCGAACCGACCCTCCATGCGGAAGGTCTGCAGGGGGCCTATGTCTATTACGACTATCAGAATGTTAACCCGGAGCGGTTGTGCTGTGATTTCATTTTCTCAGCAGTAGAAAGAGGGGCAACGGCGCACAACTACACGGAAGTCAAGGGAATCAATCGCGACCCGTTATCCGGCATTCATACGCTCAGTGCCATAAACTCAGACGGTAAGCTAGTCAAGTTCCGTGCAAAATCAGTAATCAACGCAGCGGGTCCGTGGGCAGATATGCTGGAGCGTGCGGATTCATCACCCAACAGGAAGCGCATTGTACGCTCGATGGGAATTCATTTGATCACACAGAATCTTGCTGGCGACCAGACCGTGGTCCTGCACAGAAAAGATGGATCGCATTTCTTTGTTGTTCCCTGGAGAAACTACAGCCTGATAGGCACAACCGATTCGCTTTACGAAGGTCATCCGGATCAATTCAAGATTCCTGAATCTGAAATTCAAGGGTTGCTCGACGATGTTGCGCACGGATTGAATACCAGGCTTAGACGCGAAGACGTTCTGGCTGTATATGGCGGGCTGAGACCCCTGGTGGAAGAATCAAAAGCAGTAAAACAACACGATAGTTATTCTAAATCCCGCAAGACAGAGATCGAAACAGATGCCACAAGACCCGGCTATTTCAGTGTGCTGGGTGGAAAGTACACGACTAGCCGCCATCTGGCTGAACAAACAATTGATCGCGTGGCCCAGTTTCTTGGCGGAAACTTCAAGCAGTGTTCGACTGCAACTACTGCATTGCGAACAGGGGATTTTGAATCACAGACCTTGCTCAAACAGAAGTTATTCCTTGAGAAAAGGTACAGTCGCCGCAGAATTGAATTGATGATCGCTCGTTACGGACTGCTTGCGGAGCGCATGCTTTCACCTGATGATATCAGACCAATTGCTACGCTGGACAATGGGGAAGAATACTTTGCCACAGAAATTGGAACAATCCTTAGAACAGAAATGGTCAGAAATCCGTCCGACCTTCTGCTGCGCAGAACTGGCCTTGGGACTGCAGGGCAATCGTTCGAGAAGCTATTTGAATCAAGGCGCGCACAGAAGACGCGACTGATTGCCCACATTGCAGCTCGAAAGCCGTTTGCACGGCCACCCGAGCGCATCGCAGTCTGAATCGTTTTCTATCTGCGCAGAACGGAAAGAAACTCTTTGCCAGAATTTTCTTTGAAACTCGCACCTTTCGCTTCATTTGATATTAGTTGTCCCTTCTCCTGGTCGTAACAGGCAGGGTTGCTTTTTTCCCGAACGAAGCACATGGTCTTGTCCATCATGGACCAGGTTCCCTGGATTTCTTCTCCAGTGCACGCGACACCGGTTCCCCCACTGTTTATCCAGCCAGTGAATGAATGATCTGGATGAACTTTCAAATGAGTATATTTGCCCTGGCAGTTCATCTTACCTTTCCATAGTCCCATGAACTTGTCAGTGATGGGATCTGAATCCATAGTTGGACGCGTCAAATAGCCGCCGAATGCCCACCCTTCTTTTCCCGCAAACTCGATCTTATACCAGTTGGACTTGAGTCCGTCCACTTCAAATATTTCGCCTTCTTCCAGGATTTTGACCTTTGCTCCATTGCCAATGGTGGTGATTTTTTCACCGTTGAGTGTGGGCGTCGCGCGCATGCGCAATCCGTCAGATGCGGCTACAAAACGAATTTCAGTCTTTGCGGCGGATTTTTTCTTTTTGCACCCGGCGAAAGAAAATAGAAACGAAGCTGCAACAGCGGCAATACAAACAACTCGAAACACGGCTAACTCCTTAGTAACCAAACGGCGGAAAAATAAAATTGATACCAAAAATGGGACCCTGACTGAATACCTCCGGCGGCGGAACTCCAAAATTTTGACCGGCGAGCGCATTCACGCAGGAATCGTCCACGGCCTTCTGTCCGGCGCTGGAAACCTTTCTTACGTCTCTGACATTTCCTTGCGGGTCAAGCAAGAATAGAACCTGCACTGTCTGCGGATGAATGGGCTCGCTGATAACCAGGCCTGCATTGTCGCGATAGGCGTAGTTTAACCCTGGCGGCGAAAAGTTCTCCCTGATCTGTCTGATCATATGCTGAAAATATCGGAACCCGGCCAGCTCCTGGCGGGCGACTGAAAGTTGTGCGGCACCATCGTATCTGAGCGCGAAGTCCGCTTGAAATCTATAGTTCTGAGGAATTCTAAATGCTGCATCATTCCCCAGGGGACCTTCGCCATTGCTAGTAGTGCTCGCGCGGCCCTGTTGCATTCCATCGCCGGGTCTGGTCTCGCTGGAATTGCGCGAAGATTCTTGCGATCCACCTCGTGAACCGCCGCCAAGGTCCAGGCGATCGAATGGAGTAAGTGTATGGAAGCCTGGATTAAGCGTAATCCCACCAGTTCCTTCCGCTGACACATCAGAAAGTGCTCTATACTGTTCTGTCAGCGGCTTTGGTTTATAGTCCTGTTCGACGAGAACGGGATAGATTTTTTCTTCGCGTTCTTTGAGTAAGCCTTCCGGTTGAAAATCAGGAATGGAAAGAAATGCAAACGGTCTGATCTGAGCAAAGCCAGCAAGAACTACTATGGAGAATAAAAAGAAAACAGGAAAACCGGAGAGAACCAATCGCTTGCCATCTCGATCGGGCTCAGGTAGGTAAGCGAGCTGATCAAAAAAGAGTTTGTTGAATTTCATTTTTTTTCACAAACGAAAGGCCAAGGTGACTTGCAGCTTTCTCAGTTGCCATCCTACCTTGCGGTGTCTTTTCCATAAGACCGAGCCTGAGCATAAACGGTTCATGATCTTCTTCCAGCGTTTGCTCTTCTTCATCTACCAGGCTTGCCAATGTCTTAATTCCAACCGGACCGCCGCCGTATCTTTCAATTACAAGAGTCAAAAGCTTTCTGTCCATCTCTGTTAGACCCAGAGTATCGACACCCAGGCTCATAAGCGAACGCGCTGCAAACTCAGGTTCAATTTCTGATACGCTATCTACGGTTGCGTAATCACGAATCCGGCGCAATAAACGATTTGCTGCCCGCGGCGTCATCCTTGAACGTTCAGCGATGAGTGCTGCCGCAGCAGACGTCATACCAATCTGCAAAAGCGCAGCAGAGCGAATTACAATTCGAGTAAGATCTTCAATCTCATAGAATTCCAGCTTCAGATCAATCCCAAAGCGGGATTTCAGTGGGGCAGAAAGGGATCCAGACCTTGTTGTAGCACCCACCAGCGTGAATGGTTTAAGTGGAAGCTTCACGCTCTGAGCTCCCATGCCCTCACCCACAATCAAATCAATGAACCCATCTTCCATTGCGGGATACAAAATCTCTTCGCATGCGCGACTGAGTCTATGAATTTCATCTATAAATAGTACATCTGTCTCTTCAAGTAGAGTAAGTACGCGTGCTAGATCTCCGGGCTTCGCCAGGGCTGGAGCACTCGTTGCATGGAGCCGACCACCCATCTCTGCTGCCACAATACTTGCAAGAGTGGTCTTACCAAGACCTGGAGGACCGGAAAGCAACACGTGATCGAGCGGTTCTTTGCGCTTCAACGCTGCCTGAATCGATACGCTGAGCCTATCTTTCAGAACAGGCTGGCCCACAAATTCCTGGAGTCGTGCAGGCCTGAGGGCTTTGTCTTCCGCCGTGTCCTCGCGGAGAGAGGGAAACTCCGTCCTGTTCTGCTCGGCTGCGGACATGTGTTATTTCGTTTCCTTCTCAGCGATTGTGTAAAGCTCTTTTAAAAGGAAATCCACATCAGGAGTGGAATGGCCGGCCTGTAAATTGATGCGTAAGCGGCTGCTGTCTTCGGGAACACTTGGCGGTCGAATTGCGCGTGCATCGATGCCTTTCTTTTGTAGCCCCTGCATCCAGCGCATGGCGCGGTCTTCTGATCCAAGAATCAGGGGAACAATATTCGACGTTGACTTACCGGGATTCAAGCTATTTGAAACGAGTCCGTCGCGCAGACGGTTTGAAGTCATTTCAAGATGTTTGCGTTCCCCCGTTAGAGAAGGCAATAGTTCAATCACGTCGGCAAGAAGTGCTGCAAGTATTGGCGGCTGCGAAGTAGAGAAAATAAACGACCTGCAACGATTGATTATGAAATCGCCAAGCACCTTAGGCCCGCACACAAATGCTCCCATCACTCCAGGTGCCTTACCACAAGGGAACACTCGCACAGCAATTCGATCGCTAAGATTATTCTCGCATGCAAGACCGTTCCCGGATTCACCCTTCACCCCGATTGCATGCGCTTCATCCAGGTAAATAAGTAAACCATACTTGTTTGCAAGTTCAACTAGAGCTTGCAAATCCGGACTGTCTCCATCCATACTGAAAACGGACTCGGTAATCAACCAGTTAGTCCCGCGCGCGGAGCGTTTGTTCAGAACGCGCTCGAGATGATTCAGATCATTGTGATCAAAATAATGTCTTTGGGCACCGGAAATTCTAATGCCATCCAGAATGGACGCATGGCAGGATCGATCACAGAAGACAGTATCCCTGGAACTCAGGATCGCTTGCAACACACCTACGTTTGCCGCGTAACCACTGTGAAATAAAATGGCTGACTCACTCTTGACGAATTCTTTGAATGCGCTTTCAGCCCGCTCAAATGCCGGATGGTGACCCCGGAGTAAACGCGAACCCGTACTTCCAATTGGACCATCCCATGCGGCCAGTTGTTTTTCCAGGAGCATTTTCAAACGGCCGCCTGCATTAAGGGAAAGATAATCGTTTGAGGCAAAATCCAGACGACCTTCATTGATTCTAAGGATACGGGTCCGGTTCTTTCTCTCAATTTGATCCAGATCGTCTTGCAGGGATTGCTGCCAGGATGTTAACAAATCAGAATGCATAAAGGGTTGAATCTGCCTGGAATATTTGGTATGCTGGCTGTATGGCTGCGGGCCTTTTCACGGACGATCTTTTTTTAGAACACGAAACGGGTGCCTCACATCCAGAGAATGCAAATCGCTTGTTATCCATCCGTTCACGGCTGGATCGAACCATTGGCTCACGTTTTCAGAAACTAGAACGACACTTTGCAACTCCCGAAGACGTTGCGCAAATTCATGATATTCGCTACGTAA
>JAIOPQ010000049.1 GCA_021413825.1 Spirochaetia bacterium
AAGCATCCCTCCTTGAGATAGGACTCGAACGCGGAAAGCAAGACCATAAGATGGCCCTTGGGAAATCGCAGAGATCAGGTGCAGTTGTTGAACCAATGATCTCCACGCAGTGGTTTGTGAAGGTGCGTCCATTAGCCGATCAAGCAATCAAAGCTGTTGAAAAAGGGAAGATCAGATTTTATCCTGAAAACTATACAAATCTATACAATTCCTGGATGCGTGAAATTCGTGACTGGTGTATTTCAAGACAGCTCTGGTGGGGACATCAGATTCCCGCATACCATTGCGAAGATTGCAGCCATATTACCGTAAGTGTAGCAGTTCCAAAAGTCTGTGAGCAATGTAAGAGCAAAAAAATCAAGCAAGACCCTGACGTACTTGATACCTGGTTTTCATCAGGACTCTGGCCATTTTCCACTATGGGTTGGCCTAAAAAGACCAGGGATCTGGCAACGTTCTATCCCACAACCGTGCTCGTAACTGCCTACGACATTATATTCTTCTGGGTGGCGCGCATGGTAATGATGGGCCTATTTGCACTCAACAAAGAGCCGTTCGCCCACGTTTACATTCACGGGCTTATGCGCGATGAGCAGGGCCGCAAAATATCAAAGAGCCTTGGAAATAACATCGATCCAGCAGATGTGATTAAGACCTACGGCGCTGATGCGTATCGATTTTTCTTGATGGCCACTCTTTCAGAAGGTAAAGATTCAACGTATTCAGAAAATCGTCTGAAGGGTTATCAGAGTTTCGCAAACAAGGTGTGGAACTCTTCACGGTTTGTCTTGATGAACCTTCCCAGGGGATTCAAACCTCTCGATCCTAAAAAACTACTGGTTGCGGCCCCTGCAAAGAAAGCAGCAAAACCTAAAAAGAAATCTGCAAAACCACTGAAGCTGAGCGGCATAACACTTGAACAGGAAGACTGGTGGATTCTCGGCCGCTTAAATCAGACACTAACCGTAGTAAGCAAGAACATCGCTGAGTATAAGTTTCATCTGGCAACAGAGAACATCTACGAATTCATCTGGAATGATTTCTGTGACTGGTACATTGAATTCATTAAACCTCGCATGTTTGGCAAGGCTGGTGATGAATCTGCTGAATCAGCGCGACAGGTGTCTTTCTATATTCTGAATTCTATTCTTTCCATTCTAAATCCGTTCATGCCGTATCTGACGGAAGAACTGTTTTCCTACACGCAGGCGTACAGCAAGGCCAAAGGGAAACTTCTCCTCATAAGCCAGAAGTATCCGGAGCAGATGAAGATCCCGGCTAACGGGAAGAAGGCTGCAGCTTCGCTTGAGCTGTTGCAACGCGTAATTGGGATTGTGCGCAACATGCGGGCTGAACTGAAAATCGCTCCAGACAAGAAAATCAAGATCATAGTCAAATCTGATGCTCCTGGACTTGCCAGGACAGCGCTGGAAAAACAGGCAGCCATTGCACGACTGGCCCAGGCTGAAAACATTCAGATTGATCCGGCATACAAACCAGCCAAATCCGATGCAGTCCAGGTATTTGCAGAGGGACAGGTGTGTCTTCCGGTTGAGGGGCTACTGGATCTGGCCAAAGAGGAAAGCAGGCTCCGCCAGGAACTTGCGCAGCAGAAAAAGGTTAAAACTGCACTGGAAAATAAACTGGGTAACAAGGAGTTTGTGACCCGGGCTCCCGCTGAAGTAGTAAACAAGGAAAAAGCCAAACTCCAGGATATCCTGGAAACCATAGCACATCTCGAGGCTAGTGCAGGTAGACTTGGCATAAAGCTGTAATGTCGCTTTTTGTATTCTTGTTTAGAACATAGTCAAAACCGATTCGTTTGTATTAGATGTGAAAATCACCGCAGAAAAAAGAACGTTTCATAGCCTGTATGAGTGACTGAATCGTCAACCGGGTCGATTTTTCAAAAAAAGACTTGTAACCCCGCCAAACTCAGCAATTCCGTTTAACGTTATGGCAAAACCAAGGGAAGAGACCTCGGAAACTATCGTAGCTGCCGGACCCCGCGTAATCAACCGCGTTAGACTGGCCCTGGCTATGCTCTACTTTGCAAGTGTGGCCATGAGCTACAGATCAAACGCGCCCCTGCAAAATATTTTGTACATAATCGGAATTTCATCAATGGTCCTGTACGCGCTGGTGTTCATGATCCTTGACCGATTGGGAAATGTTCCCGGATTTCTTGCCCGGGCTTTTGTGCTGTTTGATATAATCGTACTTGGCGCGGTGAGCGTTGGTGGCGTGTTGCAGCCCCCGGAGTCTGCAAGCGGGATTCTAAAAAGCCCCGTTTTGTTTGTAATCTTCTTCTTCTATATTATTTATTCATCGTTTCTATTCTCCAAGCCCTTTGTAATGACGGCAGGATTGCTCGCAGCAGCGTGCAGCGCAGCCATCGCACTTTCAGCTGTATACGCGGGCGTTGTCCTCACTGAGGATCGCAAAGCCGTCCTCTTGCCCGGACATGCTTCATTGAGCGCTGAGATTCTGAAAGTTGCGTTTATCATAGGAGGCTCACTCCTGGTTCGAAGCCTGATGGGCTTACTCATGCGGCTGCGTGATCACGCAGAAAGTCAACGCGCTGCATTTGAGACGAGCAATCGTCAGCTGGAAGATAAGAAACTGGATTTAATGGAAGCAAACGAACGTATTCGCGAATCGGTTCAAGCTCTGAATAGTTTCATTGGCGATCTAAACGAGCATGTGCAAGCGCAGGCCACAATGTTTGAAGAAATAAGCGCAACTGTAGAAGAACTTGTGGGCAATATGGATACCTCAATGACATCGCTGCGAGGCCAATCCGCTGACCTGGATTCACTTTCGCGAACAAGTCATGAGCTAGGCTTACTACTGGATAGTTTTATCGAATCGCTTAAATTTCTCCAGGAAAATCTGGCAATTGCCCAGTCGCACGATCAAAGGGTGAATACGAAGGTTACCGATTTATTAAATTCTCTTTCAACTCTATCGGATCAATTCCTTAGAGTTGCGGAAGTGAACGATATCATGTCTGATATTGCTGATCGCACAAATCTTCTAGCACTGAACGCGTCGATCGAAGCGGCGCATGCGGGTGATACAGGACGCGGGTTTGCTGTAGTTGCACAGGAAGTCGGAAAGCTTGCGGACTCAAGCGCCGGCAATGCTGCATCAATTCGATCTATCATTGATGGCAGTTCGCAGAGTGTGGCAAGCGGTCAGAGCTCCGTGCAGGATGCAATTGCAATAGTAGAAGAACGCGAAGCAACGTATCTGAGTATCACTAAAAAGTTCGGTCATCTGGAAGATAGAATCGAAGCGCATCAACAGCACAGAGATCGCTTTATTAAAAGCTTTGAAGAAATGAAGCACTCGTTTACGCATATCATTGGGGCGTTGCGCGAAACTCGAGTTGGTGCCGGTGACATTCTAAACGCTATAACGGAACTTGATTCGTCCATGTCTGCGCTGGTGCGAAAATCATCCCAGCTTTTTGAGAATATGCAAATCCTGGGAAGCCCGGTAACGGCCACTTCAAAGACAGCCAGCTAATCTAGCGTGCTGTCCAGAGAATATTTATAGCGCAGCCAGGTACTGTTTCATGAAAGTACGACTGGTTTCGTATACTGTCTGATACACTTCCTTTTTGAAAGCTGCAGCATCGCGTGCCAGGTTTCCAAAATGCATCCACTGTAATCTTGAAAACTCGCGTTCGTGATGATGATCTAGCGTCAGAGTTTCCGGATTTCCGTCCCAGAAGAAGAAAAACCATTTTTGTTTCTGGCCGCGAAACTTCTTAAGATGTTCCGGAATTTCTGGCGGAAAATCATACGTAAGCCAGTTTAAGATTTCGAATAACGGATGTCCTGTAAGACGAAGACCGGTCTCCTCATACAATTCGCGTTTTGCAGCTTCTGCTGGCTCCTCACCTTCTTCCAGCCCACCTTGCGGTAACTGGAAAATTCCGGGAAGATCCATGCGCTCACCGGCCAGCACCAGGCCACTTGCATTGAATACTACGATGCCAACGTTCGGACGATACGGTTTCTCGGACATGGGGAATCACTGCAGGGGCCCAACGGCCTTGCAAGCACTTTAGCTTTTAAGGCTTGCCCGGCATCAGCGCGATTGCGATCACGGTTCACCCATTCAGGAAAGATATGAAAGCAGAAAAGAAATTCCAGCACAAGAGTACTTACTACAATGATATTGCGCTTAGATTGATGCAGCGCTTGTTCAAGGTGGAGCACCTGCACTACGGCTATTTTGATCGTAACTTGAAGCCGGAAATGAAGAATCTACCGGCAGCGCAGGCCGCCTATGTAAAGCTGCTGCTCTCTTATATTCCAAAAGGAGTAAAGAAGATATTCGATGTGGGATGTGGAACTGGCGGAGTTGCATCTGAACTCGTCAAGAAAGGGCACAACGTAACCTGTATTGCACCCGATCCGATCCTGGTTGAAATGACTGAGAAGCGAACCAACGGAAAGGTACGCGCATTTGTTGATCTTTATGAGAATATCGATACTGAAGTTGAGCACGGAACTTTCGATCTGATTTTGATGTCTGAATCATGCCAGTACATCAAGCCCGATCCAGGATGGATCAATCACTCTCGCTTTTTAAAACCGCAGGGATATATTCTGGTTGGAGATTTTTTCAAGGTAAAGCAACCGGATGCAATCAACCCGAGCAAATCCGGCCAGCCCATGGACGATTTCCTGCGCCGCGCAGAGGAAAACGGATTCAAAGTCGTGAAGAAACTCGACATAACAAATAACGTTGCCCCAACCATGGACATCTATCAGGATATTATTCTGAACAAAGCATTTCCAATTGCACAGGCCCTTTTTGAATTTGTAGAACGGCGCGTGCCGCGCATCTACAGTCTGCTTAAAGCACTCTTTGGCAAGAAAGCACTGAAACTCAAAGAGAAATACGAAAAGCAAGGTGCTGATCTGTTCAAAGAGTATAAGCGCTACATGATTTTCCTTCTCCAAAAACGAAAGTAAGTGCCTGAAAAAGGAATTGATTTTTAGTTTCGCTCCGGGATAACCGGAGCATGGTATTTCGCACTTTCTATGATATTGTGGCTAACGCCGCGATTGAATTTCCAGACAGCGTTTCATTTCGCAAGCGGACGGCTGACAATAAGCTCGTTGGGCGTACTTTCGCTGAGTTAAAACGCCTTGTTGATAGACTTACAGCCGGTTTGATCGCTGAGGGCATTAAACCTGGCGACAAAATCACCTATTTGTGCGATGCGTCACCTAACTGGTTGATTGGTGATTGTGCCATTGTTTCCTCTGGAGCCGTCAGTGTTCCACGCGGAACGGATGTAACAGATGAAGATATTAACTACATTCTCTCCCATTCAGATAGCAAATTTGCAATCGTCCAGAGAGAAGCGGATCGCAAACGACTTGAATCTTTGAAGTCTAATTTCCCGTTGCTTGAACGGATTTTTGTTCTACAAGATAATGCGGCAGATCTAGCGGTTGGTACAAACAGCATCACTGAACTCATGGAGAAAGGAGACGCACTCCTTGCTAAAAATCCAACAGCGGTAACGGATCGCGTGAAGTCGCTGGATCCAGATGTACTTGCAACTCTAATCTACACAAGCGGAACTACAGGCGCTCCCAAAGGAGTAATGCTCAGTCAATACGGATGGCTCAATGCAATTGAGTGTGTTCTGGATCGCGTCGGTTTCACTAAGAATGATCGATCTCTCAGCCTTCTTCCCCCATGGCATGCCTTTGAACGAGGTGTGGAATACGCCATCGTAGTAAAGGGGATGGATTTCCTGGTCTCTGACATTCAGAATCTGAAAAACGATTTGTTTGAATTCAGACCAACCGTGTTTCCATCGGTGCCGAGGATCTGGGAAACGGTCTACAATGGAATCATCACGCGAACCAAGAAAGAATCCGCGGGCAAACAGGCCATTTTCAATTTCTTCCTCTGGGTCGGCGGAACCTGGGCCACACTCAAATCGATTGCATTTGATTTTGATCAGCAAAAATCAAAGCCGTTCTTCTTGTATTCGTTGATTCGTCGCGGGTTCGCATTCATTGGATTGATCTGGATGTTGCCTTTGAAGGGTCTAGCCAATGTTGTCTTTGGAAAAATTCACGCAGCTATGGGCGGACAAATCAGAATGTCCATTTCTGGCGGAAGCGCCCTGCCCGGCGTTGTTGATCGTTTTCTAACTGCAATTGGAATTACGGTCCTTGAAGGTTACGGAATGACTGAAACGTCAGCTGTAATTTCAGTTCGTCGTCTCCACAAGCCAACGTCGGGTACAGTGGGCACACCGCTCCCAGGCTACCAGGTCAAAATCAAAGATGAGAAGGGCAATGAGCTGCCACCAGGACAAAAGGGAAATCTCTGGGTTAAGAGCA
>JAIOPQ010000040.1 GCA_021413825.1 Spirochaetia bacterium
GGTGAAGTCTGGCTCAGTCCGGATCTGCGCCTTAGTTACCTGGAACAAAAAGACACACATCTTCCGGGTGAGACTGTGCTCGAGTTTCTGATGCGCACAACGGAGCAAGAAGACTGGCGCTGCGGCAAGGTTGCAGGTAAATTTCAAATTAAGAATAATCTCCTGGAGACTAAGATCGACGATCTGGCAGGTGGATTTAGAATGCGCGTCAAGCTCTCGGCTATGATGCTGCACGATCCAAACCTGCTGCTGCTGGATGAACCCACCAACTACCTCGATTTGAAAACGCTTTTGCTGCTGGAGGACTTTCTCCGCGGGTTCAACGGGGCGGCCATGATCATTTCTCATGATCGCGAATTTCTCATGCGAACCACAACGCATACCATGGAAGTAGACAACCAGCGCATTGCAACATTTCCAGGAACTGTAGATCAGTATCTCACTTATAAAGATGAAGTACGCGAACAGATACAGCGCCAGAATGAAAATATTGAGGCTCGTAAAAAAGAACTTCAAGCGTTCGTGGATCGATTTAAAGCAAAGGCTTCTAAAGCTTCTCAAGCTCAGTCCAAGATGAAGCAAATCGCAAAACTTCAAACTACAGACATGGACGGTCCAGCGCGAAAGGTTCGCATGCGCCTACCTCCTCCGGCCAAGAAAGGTGGAATCGCGCTTACTTGTAAAAATCTTACGATTGGATATGAAAAAACAGTCATTGCAGATAAGATCGATTTTACTCTGCCGCGCGGTGGACATTTTGCAATTCTGGGAGACAATGGCCAGGGTAAGTCCACGTATCTCAAGACAATTGGCGGTGCAATTCCAGCATTGGGTGGAGAAGTCCGCTGGGGTTCAGAAACCAAGCTAGGATACTATGCACAGCATGTTTATGAAACCCTCGAAGGACATGAAAACATCCTGACATATCTCGAGAAAAAGGCCCCTCCAGCCACAACACGCCAGGAAGTAATGAACATGGCCGGCGCATTTCTCTTCCAGGGAGATGACACCAAAAAAGAAATCTCAGTCCTCTCTGGAGGAGAACGCTCGCGCGTACTTCTGCTTGGTCTTCTGCTTTCGCGCTGCGACGTCCTGCTCCTTGATGAGCCAACGAACCACCTTGATTTTGAGACGGTTGAAATTCTTGCCGAAGCCCTGCGCGATTTTGGCGGAACAGTATTCTTCGTAAGCCATGATCGGACGTTTGTAGATGCCGTGGCCACTGGAATACTCGAAGTCAAAGACGGAGATATTCGCCTGTATAACGGATCATACGAAGAATACGTTTACAATCTTTCGCAGCAAATTGCGGAGGAGCAGTCTTCTGATTCCAGAAAGGACAAGAAGAAATCCAGGGATGCAGAACCGGCTCAAACTGACGAGACGTCAAAGATTACGGAAAAATCCGACAAAAATGGACAGAGAGCTGATAAGAAGACCCGGGATAAAGAGCTAAAAGCAATCCAAAAACGTCACGGCACCCTTGGAAAAGAGATAGAACAATTGCAGACTGAGCAGAGGTCTCTCCTGGCCGCCGTAGAGAAAAATCCAGATCAAGTTAGCAGAACTGACTATGATAGACTGGGTGAGATTGCAAGGCTTCTAGAAACCCAGGAAGCTGAATGGCTATCGCTTTCTGAACAACTGGAACTGGACAAAGAGATGGTACGTAAATGAAACTTCAGGTAAAAAACCTTCGCAAGACTTACAAGAAGCCTTTCTCGAATAAACCTCCATTCGAAGCCGTACGCGGTGTTAACTTTGAGATCAAACCAGGAGAAATCTATTCGCTTATAGGTCCAAACGGCGCAGGCAAATCCACCATCATCAAGATGATCGCTGGCTTGATTGTTCCCACGTCCGGAGAGATTCTTTTCGATGGTGCCCAACTTGGGAGAGATACAACTGCCTACAAGAAGCTCAGCGCCGTACTGGAAGGTACTCGAAACGTTTACTGGCGACTGACTCCACTGGAGAACTTACATTATTTTGCAAATCTGCGTGGCCTTTCCACGACAGCCATTCGCGAAAAAGCAGTTCAGCTACTGCGGACTCTGGATATCGAAGCTAAGAAGAAGAATCAAAGCCAGCATCTTTCGCGCGGCATGCTTCAAAAGCTTGCGCTTGGTGCGGCACTCATTACTGATCCAGAGATCATTTTGTTAGATGAACCTACCCTCGGACTCGATGTGGAAAGCTCGCGTAAAATCAAAGATATCATGATTGACCTGGCGAAAAAAGAGAATCGCTCAATTCTTTTGACAACCCATCAAATGGATCTGGTTGAAGAAATGGCCGATCGTGCCGGAATAATTCGAGAAGGACAGATTGTGCGTGAAGGAACTATGCCACAACTTCGGGCTGTGTTCCAGAACCAGATTTACCGCTTCACGGTTCGCGGATCTTACAAACTTCCCAGGGATTGGATCAAGAAATACGACGCAAAAATTCTAAACGAACAAAGCGATCACACTGAATGGGAAATGGATTGCAAAACGTCCAAGGCAGTCTATGAAATCTTGACCGCCCTTGGAAAAGGAAAGATTGAAATTCTTTCAATGCACAAACCTGTTGAAGATCTAGAAGAGATCTTTATTCGAACCTTGAAAGAGAACGGTAACGGAGACAGCAAATGAATCAAATCACAAACTTTCCTGTCTTTCTGCGCGACATGGCGCTAATCATCAAGGCGGAGATCAAACGCGATCTACTCTATATGAAGCGGTATCCGCTTGAGATCCTCTCGTTCATATTCTTCATGTTTCTCATCCTGCTGGCTATCGTCTGGGGTGTGGATACTCTGCTCCCAAAGGGTTCAAAGATTATGGATGCAGGCAGTGGGTTTGCAAAGGAACGCATGGTCCTTGGCTATTGTTTAATGCAGTTCGTCCTGGCCACACAAATGGGCTGGTCCGGTCAGATTCAAAACGAAAGTCAAACAGGCACGCTTGAACAACTTTCCATTTCAGGACATTCCCTGGGCGGTGTCTTATTCGCGCGTGGTGTGGCGCAGCTTCCAAGGCAAATCATAAGCTTTTTTCTGATGCTTGGATGCTACAAACTAGCTCTCCCAGAAACTGGAATCGATCTATCCAAATTTTACCTTGGAATTCTCGACCTTTTAATCCTGGCTATTGGAATCTTTGGTGTTTCCTATGTGTTTGCTGGCCTAACGTTACTTTTCAAGCGCGTAGGGTTCTTTTTCCAGATCATTAACTTTGCATTCCTTGGACTCTTCTGGCAGAGCAGAGATGGCCTGTGTTCGCCTAACGCTGATCCGGCTACTTGCAACACAGCACTCGTCTGGTTATTTGATCATTTTCCATTGACAATAGGCATGACGGAGCTTACCAGCTCACTTACTACGCCGTCGATGCACTCTCCCTATACCCTTCTTGCTTTTGCCACATATTCAGTTCTATTTATGAGCGCCGGCTATATGGCATTTAGATGGATGGAAAATCGCGCACGCGCGCACGGCCTGCTTTCTCAGTACTAAGGAAGGGCGGCCAGATTACTTTTTCTGGCCGTTAGGCGCTAAAGAAGGCCAATGTCTTTTGCTTTGCGCATCAGACCCACACGAGAAGTAACTGCTAGCTTACTGTAGATATTCTTAACGTGGGTTCGCACTGTGTGAACGCTTAGCTGGAACAGATCTGCAACTTCCTTTTCAGTTCTACCGCGAATCAACTCGTCAAGAATTTGTTTTTCACGTCGAGTCAGGTCGCTCTCTACGCTCTCAGCCGGTGGAGTCCGTTGAAAGCTCTTTGCGACGCGCAGCGCAATGGTTGGAGACATTACCGCTCCGCCTTCTTTTAGAATGCGTATCAGATTGGGAAGATTTTCCATTTCAGACTTCAAAATGAAACCTGTTGCGCCAAGCATAAGGGCGCGGAAAATGTTTTCTTCTGAATTGATAGAAGTTAATACAACGATGGTAGGCCATTCACCAGCGGCGCGAATCTCAGCAATGCAATCCAGCCCAGACATATTAGGAAGTAACAAGTCTAGCAGAAGTAAATCGAATGTGCTTCGTGAACCACTTGCAAGAAATTCCTCAGCGCTCCTGAACGCTTCCACCTGATTCTCAACATCGCGGGAAAGCATTTCAAACAGCTCATCGCGAAATCCAGGATGGTCTTCCACCAAACCAATTTTCCAAATAGCTCCACTCACCGAGCTATCATACCTTAAACCGGCTATTCGGTCAATCCCCGAATACGGCTAATTCGACCGATTTCGGTACAAAATGATTTGAATCCCAGCATACTACTTATGAACTAGCGGCGTGCTTCGATCGCTTCTACTCTGCCTGCTTACCCTTGTTTCCTGCGTAGAGCAACCTGTATCCGTTGAAGCAACGCGCGGACGCGTGCAGACAAGAGCGATTTCACACATCATTGCGCTGACGGGTGAATGGGACTTCTACTGGGATCGTTTGCTTTTACCCGAAGAATTACAGCGATTTGAGCCTGCTTTCCTTGCCCAACCGGCGACCTGGCGACGATTCTGGGTCAACAATGCAGAACTGGACGGGACCGGAAAAGCCACGATGCACCTACGTGTTTTCCTTGAGCCTTCCGGTGAAGAACTGGCATTACGCGTCCCCCCCATCGGCACCGCCTCACAAGTATTCGTGAACGGGAAATTAGTGCAGGTCTCCGGAAAAGTTGGTGATTCAGAAGAAACGACGATTCCAAAAATTCGACAAAGGATTCTCCCCGTTCGTGCAGAAAACGGCTCAATCGATCTCACGGTTCAAATGGCGAATTTCGCCGACCGTCAAGGCGGTCCCTGGGGTACGTTCCTTTTGGGTCCGGCTTCAGAAATCTATCGCCGGCATCAGATTGCAACCGGCGCTCAGGTTGCCCTGGCCGGCGCTGCATTCATACTGGGACTCTTACACCTGGGAGCTTTCGCGCTTCGCAGAAAGGATCGAGCGAGTATACTATTTGGAATATTTTGCGTGCTTGTGGCCTTGCGAGCGATCGTCTCGGGTCAAAGGGTATTGCTGGATTGGTGCCCGGCACTTCCATTTCAACTTACGTTTCGCGCTGAATACATTTCAGGCTATTTGCTGCTTCCATTTTTTATGACGTGCTACAGACGGATATTTCCCCTCGATGTTTCTCCTCTGATCGCTAACGCTTTTTCAATAGTGGGGATAATCCTGACTGCAGCTGTGATCTTCCTGCCATCACTCTGGTTTACCCAAACGCTCAATTTCTTTTCTGGCCTGGTGCTTACGGCCGCCGCATATGTGATGTTCACAACGTTCGTAGCGTTACTCAAACGCCGCGCAGGCGCAAAAATCGCAGTCTTTGGACTCCTCACGTTAAGCGGCGCCGTGATCCTTGCAATCCTTGACATCTCCAGTTCAATTGATTCAAAAACCCTGTTGCCCCTGGGATTGATTCTAAGTCTGGGATCCTTCACTATCATTCTTTCCACGCGACGCGCAAGAACGACCATTGAAACCGCAGACGCTGCACGCGCATTGAGCCAGGCAAACTTCTTAAAGGAACAGGTGTTCCAGGGACTTTCCAGGGAACTTGCTACTCCGCTCCGGGGTATCCTGGGGTTATGCGAGCATCTTCTAGACACAACCGATCCCGCCGACCCCAATCGCAATTTGTATGAGATGATCAGCCATAGCTCGAGACGCGTACATGCACTGATGCAGGACGTAGTCGATCTAACGCGGATTCAAAACGGAGACTTGCAGCTAGATAAGAAGTCAGTAGATATCAAGACAGCAGTCGACATTGTAATTTATTCGCTTACGGGCCTCAGCCAGAAACACGGGATTGTGATTCAAAATCGTGTAACGTCCTCGCTGATAGTTCATGGAGACGAATACAGAATACAACAAATTCTATTAAACCTGATTGCGTATGCAGTGAAGCAGACTGACCTGCGCGTGATTGAAGTCCGTGGCATAGGCAAAGGTGCCATTGTTGAAGTTACAATCGTAGCTGGAAACGCACACATCCCGGATTCACGACTGGAAACCATTTTTGAGCCATTCGTAACGCTTGAAGGAAACGAGCATGAGGCAAGCGGCCTGGGACTTGCGATCTGTAAGCGCCTGGTTGACCTGCACGCGGGTCAGATCACTGCAGAACGCGCAGACGGGTCATGGTATTTCTTGTTGAAATTACCAACGGGGTATGCGCCAGCAGAGAAGCCGGCCCGGAAATACGCCGGCCTTTCCATGCTTGAATTGGCAGCCCCTTCCTTGCTTCTGGGAAACGGACGCACGCAGGATATGTCCACCATTTTGATCGTGGACGATGAACCCATCAACCGCGAGCTTCTCAGTGATCTGCTAAAGAAGGATTACAATGTCTGGAACGCTGAATCCGGAATGGCTGCTCTGGGAATGATAAGCGACGGCTTTGCTCCCGATATGGTAATTCTCGACATCATGATGCCGCATATGAGTGGACTCGACGTGTGCCGCGAGATTCGCAAGGCCCGCGCTTCGTTTGAACTGCCGATCATCTTGCTCAGTGCACTCAATTCGATCCAGGATATCACGGCCGGCTTTGACGCAGGTGCAAACGACTACGTTACAAAGCCGTTTGAAAGACGAGAACTCCTGGCCCGCGTGCACAGTCACATAAGCCTCAAGCATCTGGCAAAGGAGAATAAAGAACTGGTATTGCGCGAACTTGAAAGCAAACTCAAACTTGAAAGGGAACGCATTCGAGTGTATCGAGACCTCCACGATGGAGTAGCCGCAGAGCTCAATGCAATTCTACTCGCATGTCGCATAGCCCGCAGAAACACGGACACTACAATTGAAGCGAGTAATCTACTTTCAAGCATCGAACGCGCTTCGCGCCTTGGATTGGAAGATATCAGGGATATCCTGGACGCAGAATCGGTTGAGAGCGTGGAATTGGACTACTTCCTGGTCTGGTCTGGATCCTACGCCAGACAAACTTTGACTGCTGCTGGACTTGAAGGTCGCGTGGACGTTGCAACCGATGCTCCTGAATTTAGACTGGGGGCCTGGCAGGCTGCCCATCTGAAGAAGATTCTAAAAGAGATCATTCAAAACATTATCAAACACGCAGAGGCAAGTCGCGTGGACGTTAGCATCACTGTTGAAGGAAGCAAATTGTTCCTGAGCATCCAGGACAATGGCAAAGGATTTGATCCGGATCATCTTGAAATAGGGCGTGGCCTCGACAATCTGCGTAAGCGCAGTGCCGAGGCCGGTGGAAATATTAAGTGGTCTTCTCAGCCTGGGAAGGGATCAGGATTCTTCTTTGAACTCAGACTGGGCTGATCACTTCTTCTTTCTGCGAATTGCTTCCTGCATGATATTATGTTCTGGTTCAAGACCTACCATGTCGTCCGGACGGAACCTGGCCTCAAGCCACTCACGGAAGCGATCTATGTAACCAAATGCAGCCGGAAGAACCACCAGGGTCAGCACGGTTGAAACTATAATCCCACCGATAATTCCAATCCCCATCGCAGTTCTGGACTTAGCAGCCTCACCTATTCCCAGTGCAATCGGCATAGTACCTGCAATCATCGCAAGACTTGTCATCAGAATCGGGCGTAAACGTGCACGGCCTGCACGCAGAATCGCCTCATCGCGCGAAAGCCCGGCGCGAATGCCCTCCAGGGCATAATCCACGAGCAAGATCGAGTTCTTGGTCACAAGCCCCATTAGAAGAATGAGACCAATCATAGAGAACAGATTTAACATTTCCCCAAACAGGAAGAGTGCAAGGAACGCACCCGACATGGCTGGTGGAATCGCAATCAAGATCGTAATTGGAGTAATGAATGATTCGTAAAGACTGGCGAGCACAAGGTAGATAAATACAAGTGCAAAACCAAATGCAATCATCATGTTAATGCCGAGTTCACGGAAATCTTCCGATTGCCCCCAGAATACAAAACTGGTTCCAGCAGGTTGTGGTAGTTCTTTGGTAAGGAAGTTCTTAGCCGTATCCGTTGCACTTGAAATCGCTCCTTTAGGCGCAAGGTTCGCGTGAATTTGAATTACGCGCGATCTATCCTGACGGATGATTTTTTCCGGACCAAGTGCTTCTTTACCTTTTGCAATCGCGCTGAGCGGAATCATTTTGAACTGACTGTTTGGAACTCGAGTCTGTGCGTAGGCACTTCTGAGATTCCGTTGGTCTGGCTTAAGACGCATGCGAATGTCATATTCGTACCCACGTTCACGCAGCTTTCCAACCACCTCTCCTGCAATATGATACCTGAGTTCTGCGCCTGCAATCACTGGAGTTACTCCAACGGTCTGCATACGCAATGGATCAAATTCAATTCTGAACTCTGGTTTGCCTGAGCGATAATCCATTGAAACGTCTGTGAGATCAGGAATTTTCTTGAGCCTGTCTACAACTTGCTGCGCATATGGCTGGAGTTGGGAAAGATCATCTCCCATGATATTCAAGTTGAACGGATACTGTACACCACCGACGGCGCTGTATTCATTCACGGACGGTTTCCAATCAGCGTATTGTTTTAGCATTCCACGTATCTCTTCTTGAATTACCTGGGTGCGTCGATTGCGCTGCGTGTAGTGCGTAAGAGCTACGCCAATGTTCGCAACGTTGGATTCGCCCTCTGTATTGCCCACGACCATGGCCAGGAGATTCATTTCAGGAATCTTCATCAGATTCTCCCGAATTTTCACGGCAGCATCATACGTTCCGGAAAGTGCCGTTCCTGGCGGCAGTTGAACAGACACCATGAACTCGCCCTGATCATTCGGGGGAAGGAATGTCTTTTTTACAGCACCCAGAGTGGCAAAGCTGCCGATTACGATTACAGTTGTCACAGCCAGAACCGCCCAGGGGCGACGCAGTCCCAGATGCATAATACGTTCATATTGATGGTCCAGGCCGTCCTGGAAGCGACGGAATGCGCGAACGACCAGGTTAGGCTTGCCATGCGTTTTTCCCGCAAAGTAAGCCGAAAGCATGGGCGCAATGGTCAATGCATCAAATAGCGAAATGATCATGGCAAAGCAAACTGTGAGACCGAATTGCTTGAAGAACTGACCTACAATTCCCGAAAGAAATCCAATTGGAAAAAACACCGCAAGTACGGTTGCCGTGGTCGCAACTACAGCGAGTGTAACCTCTGAGGTCCCCTCTTCTGCTGCCTGAACAGGATGCATTCCCTCTTCCATTTTGCGGAATATGTTCTCGCGAACTACAATGGCATCATCAATCAAAAGTCCAATAGCCAGCGAAAGGGCCAGGAGAGTCATCACGTTTACAGTGAAACCCATGATATACATGAGGATAAACGATCCGAGCAAGCTGTTTGGAAGTGCAAGCCCCGTAATAATGGTGGAACGTAGATTCCCAAGAAACAGATACACCACAATAACTGTAAGTAAAATTCCAAATACGATTGCGAACCCGACATCTTCAACGTTTGCACGAATCCAGCGCGAGCCGTCGCGAACCATTACCAGGCGCGGGCTGCCTTCCTGGCCTGCCAGCATCTCATTGAGCTTTGCAACTTTTTCGCGCGTTAGGTCTGCAACAGAAACCGTATTCGAGCCAGATTGTTTGTAGACATCAATGAATAGGGCACCGTTATTTTCGCGTTTAATGGACTGATTGTCGATCTTCTTTGCAAACATACCATGCGGTTGCTCTTCTCCAATGGGAGCCCAGAGCTCACAAATAGTCTGCGGATCTTCCGTTCCATCGCGTACAGTTGCTACGTTTTTTAGAGTAGTACTGTTTCCAATTTCTCCACCGAACGAAACTCCTACCTCTTCAATTTGTCTGAGCGAATCAAACTGACCAATGGTTCTAAACGAGGTTTCAGAAGCTCCCTGGTCGTTCTTACCTACAGGAACGTTCAGCCCGTAGTTTTTCAGAGTCTGTCCAATTCCAACGGCTGACAGCTGTTGCGCGTTCAGCTTGTTGCGATCGATTTCAACTTGAATTTCGCGTTTAACGCCACCAATCAGAGTAACAGAACCAACGTCGGCTACCTGTTCAAGCCTGGGCTTGATCTTTTCCTTTGCGAGTTCATACAGCGCGGCAGGCGGTAATTTTGCAAAGAGCGCATAACGTATTACTGGCTGATCCGCAGGATCAAAACGAATTACCAACGGGTCGTCTATGTCATCCGGTAATATTCGCTTGGCTCGCGCGACTTTGTTCCTGACCTGCTGTTCTGCGTACTTTATATCCGTGCTCAGCACGAACTCCGCAAAGACAACCGAGAAGCCCTCCTGGCTACGCGACGTAAGACGCTTCAAGCCCTGGATAGAGCTGAGCTCTTCTTCCAGCGGACGGGAGATAAGGTTTTCTACCTCTTCCGGTCCAGCACCGTTGTAAACTGTATTCACGACGACGAAGGGAAACGTAACGTCTGGAAACAGATCCACGCCCAATCGCGTGAGAGAAAAGAACCCTGTAATAATCAAGAGCAACACAAGGCTCGTTATAAAAATAGGCCGACGAATTGAAAGGGATGCTATGCTCATACTCGGGACAATCTCGGCGGAGGCAGTTCACTGTCGCCCATTTTCAAACGAAAATCCCAGTCCAATCCTCAGAAATCCGTGTAACCAAATTCCCCGGATTTCACTTTTACTTTTCGGAAAAAGTGTCGCCGATTACGGCGGTTTCATATCAGGACATTCGACGCAAGATCGGCAGAAGCCGTTCGCCGGCACGCAACCCCTCTTCATAAGCAAGGGTAACGCCCTTTGGATTTGCGTAGTCCCAGGTTTGAATGGGCAACCGACGATCCGGACAGAGAAAGACACGCCTGGGTCGCCTTCCTTCCTTTGCAGTCACATCTATTTCTGATTGTTTGAAGCCATGCCCCCTTTCATATTGCAGGCGACTCCAAATATCGTAATGAATTCCAACAATTATATCAGCACTTTCCAGCAAATCCACGGCCATATTGCGAAAAATCCCGCCGTCCAGAAAGTAACGTCCATCCAGTTTCTGGAACCTGACCATTGGCGGCACGCTGCTTGAGGCCAGGATAATGTCTTCCACGCGCTGCGGAGAACTGAAATCTGCATTGCGGAACGTGACTTCGCGTAGACCGGAAGCCGTAGATTCTTCAATAAGGTACGGCCTGTAGTTTCCCTTTCTAACTGTGTTCATTTCGCGACGATAGGCGCTCATGACGCGCATTACCAGCCTTGCCCGTTTCCAGGTGCTTGAATAAACTTCTTCCGGGACCAGCAACGCGTTAACCGCAATCTTGATCTTTGACTGAACAAATATCTTCCAATCCACATAGCTTGCAATCGCCCGCCTGAACATCTTCTCATGCGGAAACGGACGCGATCCCATAAATAACTTGCGTGCATGGAAGTTAGCAGGGTTGCGCAGCGTAATTGAGCGAAAGTATTCGACTACATCTTTGTGATTACCCTGGAGCAAGCTTGCAGCCATGGCAGAGCCTGCAGACGTTCCAGCAAGCGAGGTAACGTTCAGCCCCGATTCCATCAGAACAGATCCTGCGCCCAGGCCAAAAAATGCCTTGCAGCCACCACCTGCAATCGCTATGCCGAAATGCGTCTTCCTGAACATGCTACTTGCCATTCCCGTATTCAATGAAAAAAAGACAATCCAGTCTCTACTGGAGCAGACGGTTGCGCGGCTGCCTTCTGCCATCAAGCAGATCGTTTGCATAGATGATGGTTCAAGCGACGGATCGGGTCCTCTGCTCGATGAAATGGCTAAGACCTTTTCACAACTTAGAATCGTTCATCAAGTTCAAAACGGTGGCTACGGCAAGAGCATTCGTACGGGCCTTGAGTTAGCGCGAGACGGCAACTTCTCACATCTAATAACCATGGACTGTGATCTTCAGCATAGACCGGAAGATTTGATTCGATTCGTAAGCGAGCCTCTGGATATTGATCTCATTTCAGGAAGTCGTTACATGCCGGAGTCAACCGCAGCCGGGCATGTACCCCTTGACAGAATGGAAATAAATGCAAGAATCACGCGCAGCCTCAATCGCCGCTATGGCTGGCATCTGACGGACTCTTTTTGCGGGTTTAAGAGATTTCGCATGGAGAACATCAATCCAGCAGACCTGATTGATTCGGGGTACGCATTCCCAATGGAATTCTGGGCCTACGCAAAAATGAAGCCGCTGACTATTAAAGAGATTCCTGTAAGCAGAATCTATACTACCGATGACCGTTCATTTGGTGAAGATCTGGATCGCAAGCGCAGACGATATCGCTACTACCTGGCCACCTGGAAAAACTCAGAGAATCGATTTGGAATCTCAAAGAAATGATCACACGCTTTACGTTCTATGAACCAAACGACTCGTTGAACCAGGAGGTTAGACAAAACCTCCGTCTTTTCCTTGAGAAAGAGGGACTAAAGCCATGCGTTCATATTATTGAAACGGTCCTCAGTGAACTAATTCAAAATGCAATCAAAGCAAATCTAAAACGTTCTTACTTCCTGGAACACAAACTCGATCTAAAGCGCGATTATATCAAAGGCAATGATGGGTTTCGCGCAATGCTTGAGGAAGATTCGCCCGGACTCATTGCTCTGGGCGCCAGGCATCGCGCAGAAGTTCGTGTAACGTTCAAGATCCAAAAGGAAATCTTGATTTCAGTCTGGAATCCTTCCATAGCACTGGCTGAGCAGGCGCGGATAAGAAAGTCGCTTGCTCAGAAAAAGATCAAGCCTGGAAGCGATGCGCTGGCTGAAGGAGCCGGTCTGGGCTTGACTATGTCCACATCGCTCATGAGTGGTCTGGGCCTTTCTGGCGCATTGAAATTCAAGGCAGACAAGAAGGGTGGGAACTTTACCATTCATATTCCGCGTAACGTGGGCCGGCGCGCCGCTGCCGCAAAGAAAATCAGTCGATTTATCAAAGGGCATTTCCCGTTGCCTATCTTACCGCAGACTGCGGATAAACTGCGAACCTTGAAAGGCGATGACCGATTACTTAGACTCTTGTCCTGGGAGGATCCTGCCCTGTTTGTAAACGTAAATGGCTCGGTTTCGCGCAAATTATTTCAAAAGAAACGACCGTCAGCCGTAACATCACCGGACGCGTTGCTCCTGGCAAACCGGGCCCTGCGTTTGGCACAGGCATCCAGGAAGGTTGCTCAATCCAGAAAACTTCCAGCAGATGCAGCGTGCAAAGCAGGACTGCTAGATTCAATTGGACTGTATTTTCTATACTCCTTGAATCAGCGCGACCTAACTGAATTACGCAGGCTAACCGGTCGCGGCAAACCTTCCGTAGAGCCTGCCCTCCGTGAGTCAACCGTTGGGATTAGTCCCGATGCACTATCCGGGCTTTTACTTACGTGGGCAGGCCTAACGATGTCGCCGATGACATCTGTTCTGGCTGAAGCAAGAAATTCATTGGAAAATGATTGACATTCGCGTTCCCGGCAACCGATGATCGAATGAATGGAACTAGCTACCAGGAAGAAGGGAAAACACCTCATTGTTGCACTGGTAGGTGAACTTAACCTCTACAACGTTGGAGAAGTTAAGGCACAAATCACAGCAGCGGTCGGTGCAGATACATCGTCGCTTGTGATGGATTTTAAAGATCTGAAATATATTGATTCTTCAGGAATCGGTTTGATGGCCCAGCTAAAGAAGAAGTATACAGCTGGCAGCGGTCAGTTTGGCCTAATGGGTGTTAGTAAAGAGGTCATGGACGTATTACGCATCACGGCACTTGATAACTTTTTTGTATTCTTCAGTTCAGAAGAGAAGCTGGAAGGATAGCGTCTAACGTCAATGGCTCAGTAGCGCATTGAGAACACAAAACTCAGATTTGCTCGCTTGCGTTCCTCGGGCATTGCGGCAAACGCAAGTGAATTTTGCTGAGGTGTAGTAAGCTCCAGATTCATCACAACATTCTCGTCGCGATGACGATACAAATCGAACCAGTGAAACGCGTACAGAAACAGAGCGCCCACGGCAAAGTTTCTCTGGTTGGCCTGATGTCTGTTAAAGCTCTGTAGATAACTCTGATTGTTGAGTAAAAGTACGGTGAAGTCGCCCTGCGCCTTCTTGTTGTCAGATGTAGCAGCCAGATATTCTGCCCCGAAACCGAGCCACAGCAGCCCAAATCCACCCATCATTGCAACTCCAGGAATCTTGCGTCCGCTCTTGTACTGAGGATAGCCAATCAGGAAATTCCTGGGATTGAGCCATCTGAACTGTTGGGTTACAAAGTTCACATCGGCGCCCAGCACCTGCGATTCAGCAATCACCTGCGATTTACCCGAAGAATCCTTGATCTTAATTCCATCCCCTTCCTGGGAGACCGTTCCAGTTAACTTCTGATTGTTCTGCAATGTAAGCACCACACGCTTATCTTCTGGGAGTAGAGCCGCAAGCTTCTGATGATCTGCAATCTTTTTGAGTTGATAAGACGTTAGATCACTCAGGGCAATCCGTTTTACCGAGCGTTTGGCCTTTCCTTCCGCCACAACAATACCATCTGCTGAGAAGGATGCCAGAATCAGATCACATTTGGGTTGTTTATCACTCTTGAGCAATACACAGGCGGGCACTCCGGACTGCGCGAAGTCTATGTTCTCTACTTCCTCCGATGCAACAGTGATCTTTTCGCCGTTAAGCTTCACAAACGTAACTATGCCCGCCTCTTCTTGCTGATAAAAGCCTTCGATTGAATCCCCGCTTTTTAGAAGCAGAGTATCAGCGCTAAGCGACGCAGCGCACAGAAAGAGTAAAAGTCCGAGGGATCTCATTTTACTCGAATTTCCTTCACCGCAGCAATCGCCAGGGTGTCTTCCTTAGTCCCGCGCTTGAAGCTAAAGCTATCGCCCTGCACATGGAGGCCAGAAATTTCAAACGGTTCACCGGAAAGCGGCATAACTACAAGCATAGTTCCGGGCTCGGGTGCTTCGATCCGATCTAGATTGGTTGTAGGAACGCTGATTTCGTATTCGCCTGAGTAAACGCTTGCAGCATCCTTATTAAACTCAATGCGCGTGCCGCGCACAATTCTACCGTCGCGGAATTTCAAGGCGAGCTTGAAGGCACCAGCAAACAATCCGGGAACTGGTGGTCGGCTAATTGACGTGATGCTGTTCTCAGGACGGGTTGGCAGATCTATCTGCATACGGCCCGCAGCATCTGGAAGATCTGGCCGCGGGATTCCACCCGATCCCTTATCATCCATTGCCAGATCCATATCCCGTTTGATCTCTTCTACAAGGGCACTTTGTTTTTGGTCTTTTGCGTTGAGCAGTTTTTCAACGATTACTGGCTTGAGCTGTAGCTCCTTTCCTTCTTGGACGTCTTGCAATACAGCCGTATCCTTGAGCTTGACGGCCGTTTGTTGTGAGAATTCCCGGACTTCTTTCCCGCCATTGTAAAAGTTTCCAATCAGCATCAACCGACGATTTGATTTAACAGCCGGATCGGTTCCGCCACCTTTGTTTACAACGTCAATGTAGCCTGCGATGGCATCCTTGATATTTCCGGTTTCTTCATTGGAGCGAGAAAGCATGTATTCCTCATCCATGCTTAGCGATTCAAGTTTCTTGAATCGAGCCAGGGCCCCGCCAAAGTTGCCTGCACGAAACAGCGCCAGAGCCATTTCCCGATCCGACAAAGTGGACGATTCCAGTTTATCTGTTTTCTGCTTTCTTTCGCGGAGGATATCGAGTATTAACTGTGCCGTTTCTGCGTAATGCGTTCCTGGATATTCCTTTATTACCTGTTCGAGTTCTACTATAGACTCGTCCGTTTTTCCAGTTAGCGCGCCGCAATATCCAGCATGCAATTTCAGAAATCCCATTGTATCGCTCGATCCGCCAGCGTCGTCGATTAGCTGGCGATATTTGGCATGGGCTGTGTCATAGCGGCGATTCCGTTCCAGGAAAAACGCATACTGCAAAGTAGTCATGAAGTCCTTGTCTTCCTGGAGGCGAATCGGTGGTTTAAAATTCAATCGACGCACGCCGTTGATTACAAGCACCCCGAATCGATTCAGAAGGCTCTCGCTACCCTCGAGTTCAAAACTATCAAAATTCAAAACGCTCGATTCGAGTACGTTCATTTTGATCTCAGCTTTGAGGTTATCCTCGCCAGAAATCATTTGTCTGAAGCGAGTTTTAAGCATGCGAGAAGATAACTCGAAATTCAGGATCCGTTCGCTTGCGATTTGAACGCGTAATTCAAGGAGCGTAACACTGACGATAGATTGCGTGATCAGCGCAAACAAAAGCACCAGGAATAGAATAACAGGAAATATGATTCGACTGCGATTCACGGCACTTCCAGTAAAATCGCCGAGACATCATCACGATAATCTGCTGCAAATTCTTCAAAATCAGTAACCAGATCACGCATGAACTCAGACGAGGGTCTATCTTTGTATGCTACAAGCCTGGCCTGTACTCGTTCAATTGAGTATTGTTCCTTTGCATGATTGTTGGTTTCTATCAACCCGTCCGAATATACAAGAATCCTATCGCCAGACTGCGTACTCAGCCGCTTCACAGGATATTCAAAATCGTCCATTAGCCCCATGGGAGGACCCATCTTTCCAGCTTCAATTACGTCTCCCGTGGATGGACGCAGAATCAGGAGCGGAAGATGCCCAGCATTCGTAAGCAGTACATTCCCATCCGGGTGAAATAAAATGAAAACTCCGGTTGCGAAGTAAGAAGATTCAAATCGCGCAGCCAGACTATTATTCAGGCTGAATACAATTTTCTTTGGATTCATAAACTTCTTGAGCGCGTTTTCAAGATTCTGAATCGTAATAGTAGTAATCAGTGCCGCAGATACTCCATGCCCGGACGCATCTGCAAAGAAGAATCCGTTGAAACCTTTTTCAAATGGAAAGAGTCCGTAAATATCTCCGCTCACCTGGCGCATTGGGCGATAATAAATTTCTCCGTGAAACTTTGGCAAAAGCTCCTCGCCGCGGATAAACTGTTTCTGGACTTCCTTGCCGATTCTAAGTTCGGTTTGGATCTCTTCATTCAAAGTTGAAATCGTTTGGACCTTATCCTGGATTGAAACAGCCATTGAGTTAAACGCATGTCCCAGGTCGTCCAGCTCATCGTTGCGTTTCTTTTTCCAATCAGCCCGAGTTTCAAGATGGCCGTCAGCCATTTGAATGGAAGCTTGCTTCAGGATTTCCACACGACGGAAAATCAAATTAAAAACAAAGATCGCAAACAGAACGTGAAAGACTACGCCCCAGACTACAGCTACGCCAATCTGAATATAGATGCTTCGAAGGCTGTCGCGAATGGATTGAATACTTAGACTCGTAGAGAGAAATAGCGTGTGATTTCCTTCACCCTTTAGCGGTAACAGGAATGCAACTGTGAAGTCTTGCTCATTGATTTGTTTTAGATAAGAAGACCTGTATAGAGTTAGATCAGCAGACAGTTCAACGGATTTTCTTCTCAGGTCATCACTTACCTGCGCCCCATTTTGCGTCTTGTCCGGTTCGTTATGCCAGATCTTACCCTTATCATCAAATATGACATACGTCTTGATATCGTTTGCTTGCAGAGCAGCGCGAAAGTCTTCGTACTCAGCATTATCTGCAACGGGAACGTTGGATTTCTCCAATTTCTCCTGAACCGATTTTACCAGATTATCCGCCTGGTAACGAAAGTTCAGAATCAATAGATCACGTTGGTTCGAGAAAATCATTACTGAGAAGAAGATGATGTTAACGAAGGCCAGGACGGTATACAGCAGGCCGATCTGCAGGCGCAACGAGCTGCGTCGTGTTGTTTCTTTCTTCATGTCCTTATTCAAGATCGGCTTATCTGGAGGCCTTCCTGGGCATTAATCCGCCCCGATTTGCGTCCATTTTACCTCCTGACAATCTGTGTTTTGCCGGGGTATTCGTCGAGCGTTTAGGCTCGTTTTGTTCTAAGTGGAAGCTCGCACGCAATAGTTGCGGCCAGGGACTATTTCTTTTCTGTTTTTGGCTTATCTGCCGCCGCTGGATCAACGAAACGATCGTCTTTAAACTCTCCCTTCAAGACTCGCCCATCGCTGAGCGTCCATTCGCCCTGGCCTTCTTTCTTGCCTTTTTTAATTGCACCAATATAGCGCGCACCGCTACGATAAACGATCTCACCCTGGCCATCCATTTCGCCTGCGCGAAAATCCCCTGTGTATTTCATCCCGCCAGGGCCTACGAGACTGCCTTTCCCGGACGGGACACCATTCTGAAACGCCCCTTCATAGATCGTTCCGGAACTGTATTCCATCTTGCCGTTCCCTTCGATCTTGCCTTTTACAAACTGCCCCTCGTATTTGTCCTTGTTTGCAAAAACCAGAGTTCCTTCCCCTTCCATTTGATTTGCTTTCATCTTGCCTTCGTAAATGGAACCATCAGAAAATTTTAAACGACCCTGTCCCTGCATTTGGCCATTTTCCATTTCTCCTTCGTAGACTCGCCCGTCAGGAAATTCCAGCACGCCTTTTCCCGTCATCTTTCCCTGGGAAAAATCTCCTTTATAAAGCAGCCCGTCGCGAAATTTGAGCACGCCCTTCCCGTTAAATGCTCCTGCCCGGAATTCACCCGTGTATGTATCGCCTGTTGGAAAATCGAACTTCCCTTCACCCTGCGCTTCATCGCGTACAAATTCGCCGGTATAAACGCCGCGATATCCTTTGAGAACTCCTTTACCTTGCTTACGGCCATCGGCTAAATCGCCAGTGTAAATCCCGCCGTCTGGATAATTGACCTGGAACTTTCCTGTTGCAGCGCCATTCTGAAAAAAGCCAGTCAGTGAACGACCGTCGGAATATTTGAAGGTGCCCTTTCCCGATGGTTTTCCGTCCTGGAAATCGCCCGTGTAGACGTCGCCGTTAGGCCAAACAGCGGTCCCGCTTCCCCTGGTGCAAACGCCTGAAACACACCGGCCACCTTCCTGGGCTAGAATCGGTGCATTAAATAAAAGCATTGCAAGCGCAAGGACAGCACCAATACTCAAGCCCGATCGAATATGAGTGTACTTGTTCATCCGTCCGCGCTCCGCCCGATCTTTCATAGGTATGTTGGCTTTTTGATCGCCGGAGCCACAGCGCAGATTGTCTGGGCTATGGCCATCTTGTATTTTAGTACTCGCCCGCCGGCTTTTGTCGCGCACATTATCAGTCCACACTTCGATCCTGGAATTGTCTATTCGATTTATAGCGGAGTTCATGCGCTCTACGTTATCATCGGCGCAGGGTTCAGCGTTCTGTTGCGCAGCCGCGGCTGGATTCGAGCGTCTGCATTCGCAACTGCAGTGCCAGGGCCGGGCGTTTTATTTGGAATAATTCAGGTGATCCCGGCCATATTGATCTTCAGACGCGTCCAGGGTCCTCAATGGGAAGGTTTTTTTAAATGGATGATGCGCGAAGATTCTTCCGGCGGCTAGCGCTTGGCTTCTATAACAATTCCGTGAAATATTTTTCCAATCTGCGCAATGCGCACTGTAACCCACAATCCGTTTAGTTCACGCCCAAGGCCATATCCAACCGTGTTGGTTCCGATAGTCAGTGGTTGCAGCGGAGAATCGATTATGACGCGGCCTTCAAAGCTCACCTGCGCCCTGGGATCAATCAGCGCTCGACCAACTTCAACCGTTCGCTCAAAGCGATAGAATCCGGCTCCCGCAGGCTCAAGCGAACCCTCCAGGCTAAATGAATCATCGAGAATCCCAAAAGAAAACACACTCTCCTCCACGCTTAACCTACGCCTTGCGTGGAGATTATTCTCATTTTTTTTCGTGCGAAGATTGTTCACGCTCAATAAGCCGAAACCTGCGGCTGACTCTGATGGCGGTCAAGTGGGCCCCTGATTAAAGTCAGGCCTTACATAGTAGGTTCGCGTCAAAAACCCATTTCGTGAGAGACTACCGGAATTTTCCTGGGTGGAGGACGAAATGGAAAACGAATTATTACAAAGCCTCGGCATCAGCGAAGCTACTGAGCAAAAACTAAGAGCCCTGTGGACAACGGGCGGAATTCGGCTGGATTTACCGGTAATCGATCTTCAGCATATCTGGTTGGTAGCACTCATCCAGGAGTTTGCACAGGCGGCAGGAGAAAGCGGAGACGCTGTTGATCCAGATCGCCTAAAGCATCTGCTACTTGAAATTATCGACTTTGCAACGGAACATTTCACTCTAGAGGAACAACTCACCAACGCATTCAACTATCCCGAGCACACCACACATAAGCAGCAACACAAACATTTCATCGAGTTCTTGCGCGATCGCCTCAGCGATATCAAACAAGGCAATCGGGATTCCATTGCTTCACTCGTGAATTTCTTGATGGATTGGCTCACGATGCATATTCAAAAAGAGGATAAACAATACAGAGACTATTTAGTACGGACAAACTCGAATCTAACAAAATACTTCCAGACTATGATCAGCCGCCATGAATTGACAGTCGATCGGGCACAGGCAGCACTCTACAATGCAATCTCAGGGAAATCAGAAGTTGGAGAGATAATCAGCGAAAATATTCTGAGCAATGTAATTAGAATCTGGAATACGCACAACCTGGCCGTGCACATCCCAATTATCGATCTGCAACATCTCTGGCTTATTAGCATGATTGTTGAACTGGACATTGCGAGCAAGACACTTGGATCAACCAAACGTCAAAAGATATTCAACAAGGTAGTCACGGGCGCAATCCTGTATACCCAGGAGCATTTCAACACAGAAGAGCGGATTATGAAAAAATTCGGCTATAAGTATCTCACGGGCCACATAAAGCAGCATCAATCCTTTATTGAAATGGTCAACAACAGAAAAGGCGAAGGATCCGGCGACGATCCACGGGCAGCATCCCATCTGGTTGAAGACCTAAAGGAGTGGCTTGTCTCTCACATTGGCATTGAAGATCGCAACATCTACGTAGCTTTGAAGGACAATCTTACAGAAGTGCAGGCCTTTGTGCGCGATTTGATCAATGAAGGTCGCCTGACGGTCCGCAAAAAGCAGTTAGACCTTTACAATGAAGTTTGCGGAATTAAGAAGACCGGCTGATTCTATTATACAACAGCAACTCCATGGCTCTAAACGCGCGCTAGCCCGCGCGTTTTCTGAACATCTTGAGCATGGTAATTCCAGCCGCGCTCACCAGAAGCATAGCCAGGGAAATCAGCAGAACGGATCTAGTTCGGCTTGCCTGCAGCAAGAAAGCACCAAGTTGCGATCGTTCTGAATCACCAATACGCTTGAGTTTGATTGTTTCAATTTCAATTGCAGCATCAATTTCGTCGGAAATGTAAACATCATTGGTCCATTTCACATCCAGACGCTTACTGCCCTGAGTAATATCCAAAACCACCTTACCCGTTTTTGAAACATCTGAGGCTGCCGCTATCGAAACGTTTCCACTTACGCCATCGCCTGAAACATTTACCTGGAAGTTCTGATATCCCGGAGGAAGCGTGCCGTGATTGCGCGCCTGAATTGAAACTTCATACTTACCGGATGGTAATTCCGGGTAGCAGTAAGAGATTTGTTGATTCGCAGACGGCGTCCAGGCGGATTTTGCACTAAAGAAGAATCGGCCATCGATGTCGCAGAATTCCCTGGCGTTCTTTGCCAGTTTGGTTGGAGGAACGTAGTCAGGCAGGTACGACATTGTAACACCGTTTAGATGAAGATTGGCATCATAGACACCTTGCTTGTATGCATCGTTCTTCCACCGAACGTCTAACGTGCTGTTTCCTTCTTTGAGATAGACATTCACAGAAGCGGATCCGTAAATAAAATCAGACGCAGCTAAAACGGTAGCGCCTACATCCTGACCATTGTCTGAAACGCTCAGTGCGTATCCCTTGTAAAACTCTGGCAGAGGTCCATCCACGTTCATACCTTTAAACGTCAGTTTATAGAATCCTGCCTGACAGTTGTTCTTAATGCGAATCGCAAGCGGCTCGTCCTGCCAGTACGTGTGGATTCCTTTGACTTTTGTAACCTTGCCGGGTTGGTCTGGAATTGGAATGGATTTCTCAACAGTTGTAAACCAGCGACCACCCGTTGTATCGATTTCAATGGTTCTGCCTGCACAACTCTGACCTGTAGGCGGTTTGGTTGTAGCTCCCCCTGCATTCGTATCGCCAGTGGGACAAACTGCAGTCATGATTTTTTTGACCGTACCTGGTGTACCGTCGAGAATGTTCAGCCTTGTTCCATAGTTAAAACCCGACTCTCTCCAAATTCCTTTGCATGCAGCGCGAGCCGCGGCCTTTTGCTCGTAGGTAAAATAGTAGAGAACATATTCATTTGTTTTTCCGGGGTTTTCAATACACATCCCAGCTACGCCAGTATCAACGTAGGAAGTCCCACCTGGAATCACCGGGATCGTGTTTTCGCATTGAGTATCGTAGAACATTGGATAGTCCTGTGGTGGCTTGAGCGTTGCCGGAACACCTGGAAACGTTTCAGCGCACGCTTCATACATACCACCGGGATAATCGGCCGCGAACTTTGGACCTGTATAGTCAACACATGCACCCGATCCAACCGCGCGAGTCATACCGGCACGGTAGAAGTAGTGCTCTGGCGAACTGGTCATTGGGATGTCTCGCACATTCACATAACCGCATGAATACGATGTGGCCGAAGCTGAATCAAAATGAGTCAGGATTTGATCTACTTCGAGATTTTGACATTGAGGTACTGATCCGAGATTCTCAGGCCAACGATATAGCAAATTGAAATTGGTACGTGGAATCGGCTGGGCCGCACCAGATACCACCTGTAGCAACTCCAGGTATTTTCCAGAACCCATTGTCATTGTGCCCTGCTTATTTCTAAGCGAGCCATCTACGCGCAGTCTGACAAGCGAACCGGATGGAATGGGCGGGTCGACTAGAACCGCCTGGTTCACTCCACCTACATTGACACAGGAAGTCTGCGTAATAGCAAAAGGCTTGAATGGTTTATTCTGATAGAAATCGTCGAAGAGCACGGTCTCAACCGAAAAGTACTTTTTCATTTCTTCGGTGTTGTCGCAGTTCACAGCAAAGCTGGGCTGCATGATTGTGAGTCTGCCATCGCTTGTGATCTTTTGGTCGATGGAAGGCATAACAAAGAAATCATTCAAATATGCTTTGGGGAAACCCAGAACAGCAAACGGACCGCTGTATGAGCTTACAGGATGATCTACTGCGTTCAAGTTAAACAACTGGCCAAGTTCATTCGCGTTGCGAATATCACCAACAGGACCAGCAAATCTAGAATCTCCGTCCGGCGTTACGTTTCCAGCAAGGTCTTTAATGCCTCCCACGAGGATAACGGTCCAGGTACCAGCGTTAAACGTACCTTCCCCTGCATGTTCCTCAGTTACGCGCACAATTCGAACTCGATTTCCGTTACATTTTGCAATCACAGGAACGCTCTGATCCATCTCAGCAAGTGAGTAACGTTTTTCACCGGCCACATAACCAGGAACAAAGTCATACGCTTCGCGAACATACGCTTTGAGAGTTCCGCCGTTAAGAATCGTTTTACCGGATAATTGTGGAGCCGAGTTACAATCAATGGCTTCGTCGAAAATAAATTCCGGTCCGGTTGGTTTTGAATCACAATCGCCTGACCCGGTGATGCTGTAGCCTGGCCTTCAGCCGCGTTAGACGGCGAAACACCAACGCTAGCCCCAACCAGGAGTAGCGACGGATCGAACCCGTCACTCTGCTGCCCGCAAACGGTTAGAAAAGCTACGGAAACAATGGCAATGCATTTAGATTTCATACATCACATATGACAAAGTTTTCCAGTTTTATTGTGAAAAAAAAAGAAACATTTTCCCCGATAATGATTCATGGGGTATCTCGCCGTTGCCGTAGCGGCTCTTCCAGTCCTGCTTTTCTACTTTATATACAGGGATTTCTTCCTTTTCCAACATGATTGGCGCATTCAGCTAGATGCCCTGTTCAGGGGAGTCTTCGCTGCTGCAGCGCTACTTTTGCTAGCCTATTTAATGCCGCTTAACGTTGGAACGCCATGGCTCTCAGCATTCGTTCAGGCAGCATTGCCAGAGAAATTAATTGTGTTCATTTGCTTGTTGTTCTGGCGCGGAAAGCATTCGCTCTCTGTTGATACATCGTTTGGCGCGCTTGCCGGACTCGGTTTCGCATTCTGCGAAAATTTAATCTATGGAATGGGGCAACGCGACCCAATTGTTGCTGCTCGCCTTTTGAGTGCAGTTCCGATTCATCTGGTTACATGCGGATTCATTGGATTTTATGTCTGGATGGCGCACAACAAAAGCGGTGCGCATCGGACGCTTGCATATTTCGTCGCCTTTCTCCTTCCGTTTTCAATTCACGCATTGTTTGATCTCTTCACGCTCGCCAATCATGCCTGGATTGCAAGTGCAGCGATTCTGTTTCCTTCCCTTGTTCTGTTTGATCTACACCTGGCATTCAGTCGCTCCATTCCGTCCCCTGCAATTATGGAAAGTATGGGCCTCCGCTTCCCGGAATGGCTCATACTCAGGCGACAGTCCCAATTCGAAAGATGGATACTGCGGTCTATCTCAAGCGAAAGAGCTGAGTATCCTCCCGTATTCAAATTGAAACTGGGACCCAGGCGCATCTTACTTGCTACTTTTTTTGTTGCACTACCTCTCCTGCAGGATACACCAATTTTTCGTTCAATTCCACCCGGAGAAAGATCTGCATTCCTGTTTACGCTTCCCCTCTTGCTCCTTACGAGCCTGATCGCATCTGGGATTTTCAATCCTGCATTTTTTCGCGCAGGCATGCTTCGAATTCCACTTGTAATGCAGGTCTGGTTTGAAGGTCGTTCTGAACAGGCAACAGCCTATGACCTCTTTCACGAAGGAGCTTTCCTGAAGACTACAACGGCGTATAACGTTGGAAATGAAGTAACTGTAACATTTTCCAGAGGCCGATTCGTTTCTCCATCGCTCAGAGCCAGAGCTATCTGGGACAATCATAAGAATCTCAGACAGGAATTTGGAACAGTATTCGTTTTTGAAAACGCAAGTAGCGACATGCGCTGGTTCTTGCTAAGGCTATGGATTCTGGGTCTGGGTCAGGGACTTGCATACTTTTTTAAGACGCCTGGCTATTCGATGATTCGACGATTGTTCGTGCAGCCAGAGAGTGTGATGCATGATCTCCGATATTTTCCAACGGGCAGCGTATTGATACGTCAGGGGGAACCCGGCGATGAATTCTTTATGATACGTCAGGGAAGTATTCGAGTTACCAAACATGTTGGGACCAACGAGCAAGAACTGGCAATCCTTGGTCCAGGTGAAATTCTGGGCGAGATGGCAATCGCGGGATCTTTGCCGCGAAATGCAACGGCAACGTGCATGAGTGATTCTATTCTAACAGTCGCAGACGGTCGTGACCTTGAGGATCTTGTGCGAAACAATCCAGACTTTGCGCGCGCATTGTTACATCTTATGGCCAGACGGTTCTTTGAGTCGAGCGAAACACTTGAGGCTGGCCTTGAAGCTGCAAGGGCTGATGAACATCTTACTGAAAATCTGATGCGGGCGTGGATTGTATTACTTTCTAACCGCGATTCCCGAAACAGGGTTACAGTACCCCTGGAAGAAACAAGCAGAGCGTTTGGGATTGCCCCTTCCCTGTTGGAGCGCATACTGCGCGCAAAGCCGCGCAAGATCCACGAGATTGAAGGAGACGTTCTGGATGCTATCTGGAAACTTTCTCGCAGGAAACTGAACATCAGAATCACTTAGCGTGACAACTTAGAGTGACAATCGCCAAATGACGTTACATTTCAAGACGCTAACTCATGTGCCCTGGATTTGAGAGGCGCATCAGTCGCGCAAAATCGCCCGGCAGTCCGGGCATTCACGCACTGTAAAGAATCGACCAAGCCATGCATTGCAAACAGGACAGCGCCAGTTTACCAGCTGAACATAGGCCACTGTCGCGATGGCCGGCGCAAACAACAGCAGTAGACCGTCAGGCGATTCAAAGATAGAATCCCTGAGAACAAGAAGTATAAGTGCTGGAATTCCAATTCCTACGCTTGAGGCTATAAGGTTGCGGCGTTGAATTCGCGCGAATGCCGATTTGATTTCTTCCTGATTCATTGTTGAACGCAGTAGATCGGAATCATTGTATTGCAAGAGGTCATCGAGTTAGCGATCATAGTGGTTGTGACGGAGTCAGTCTGACCTCTTTCGCCAGACGAAATGTTCACGGACCAATCTGTGCATGTTGTGCCTGCCGTCCAAGTGTTCTCATCAGTAACAACAATCCCGGTATATACCATTGATGAAATTGCGCTTACTGGATTCGTAAGATTGAATATCAATAGTTTAGATGCATTTGTTTTCCCAACCACGGCTCCGGCCTCATTTAGATATTCAGTATTCCCCTGAAGCACCCAATTGGTGTTCTGATTTCTTGTGCTGGCCATAACCAGTCCTTTGTAATCTGAACCGACGCCTGGCAACGCCGCAGGCTTGTTTGAACTACAAAACGCATCCACGCCTACAACTCCACCAAAGTTCGCATTCGTGGCGTTCGGAGACAGGAATATGTATTTGGATGATTTTTGAAACAACAACACGGTTACCAGCGGTGAACAGGCGCCATCGTACGGAGCGCAGCTCGGGTCCTTACTGCAATTTTGCGCTGATGCAGCGAATAAAAAGAGGAAGCAGCAAGCCTTTAGAATTTGAGAGGGTGGCATAGAAACTCCCGGATTAGTCCTCATATATGAAGGACTTTCACTCCACAAT